>JAYUEZ010000326.1:0-4657 GCA_043738965.1 Gammaproteobacteria bacterium | reverse complement strand
GTCCGACAGCGCGGATCGAGCTGGTATGCGGCGGGCGGCGGTGACTCAACCAAGGCCTACCCCGGTGTTAACCCGGACAACGATCCGTTCTATGCCTTCGACTGTCATGGTTTCTTCCCCAATATGTTGGTCGATCCATTTATCGGCGGTTACTACGGACATGAGTTCTGGCCGATCGCAGTCAACAAAACCCGCTGGATCGGCAGCATCAATTTCGTCGATACTCAAAAGCCGAGTGACTTAATCGCCAACGAACACGGTAAAACCTTGCTGCGGGATGCCTTCCGGGAAGACACGGTGACGTTGGATGCGACCCAGGTTGGCCTGGAGTCGGGTGGCATCACCTCGACGGTATTTTGCGACGGTGAAATGGCGCCACGCCACCTCTACAACTCGGTCGTCGAGATGGTGAATCGCGAGTGAGCAATCGCGCGCTGCGATTCGCCCGCCAGGTTTCGAGATCCTAAGTAATCTTCGTTCCGCGCCTCGCGCGGAACGGCGAGGTGTCATACATGCGCTCACTATTCGATTGGTCCAAGCCAGTGTTGTTAACGCTCTGGTTCGCATCGCCGTCGGTGCAATGTGCACCGCTGACCGTTACCGGCACCGTCGTCGATCCCGCGGGCACCCCCATTCCTTATGTGCGCTTAACCATTTCGGGCGCCGCGACCGCACCGCTGACCACCACGGTGTTTACGGTTAAGGACGGGAAATTCAGCGCCAACTTGAAAGATGCCGATCCAGCCGCAATCAAGATCACGAGCTTCCGGATCGGTTGGCAGGAAAGCGCGCGCGCGGCGACTCCAGAACAACTAAAAATAACGATGAAGCCACTCGTCAACGTTGCTGATCAGGTGCCGGCCTCAGCGTGGATTCCCGGTAAGCCGGGTGACCGTGATTTTCATATATTGGTAAACGAGTGTGCGGGTTGCCACCAGTTAGGCGCAGTCCGCGTGAAGCGATTCGCGCAGAATCTGGCTGGGCAGCCGCTGGAGACGCGTCAAGCCGCGTGGGAGGCGATTGTACAATTCATGCGCGCGCAGGCGCTGCGAATTGGTCCGTCTGGTGATATGCATTTACGCTGGAGCCTCACTGAAGAGAGTCCGGACTATAAAATGGCGACTGCCGCGGAAACGAGTTTCTTTTTGCCGCGCGATATGGAGCGGGTAGTGCCGTTTCTCGCCAAGAACTTTCCAACCAGTTTCGACACCTATACCGATTACAACGATGTCGAGCGACTTGGCGAGTACGGTGTCACGGCCGACACAGTCATCGAAGAATACAAATTGCCAACGTTCGGTTGGACCCGAGAAGTGGCGATCGCTCCCGGGTCACGCAAAGTGTGGTTCGTGGAGCTCGACGCCGACCGACTGGGTGCGCTCGATCCTGCCGATGGCAGCGTGGAATGGTTCGATGTTCCCGGTACGGGACCACAGGGTCCGCATACCTTGAACGCGGATGCTGAAGGAAATTTATGGGTGGCACTCGAAGAGAGTTTCTCAATCGGGCGCTTCAATCCTAAGTCGCACGAATGGCGTGTGTATCCACCACCCCCCGGTGTCAAATTCGCCATCACACACGACACCGCGATCAATGGGAAGCGACAGATTCAACTGGATGCGAAAGGCCGTCTGTGGCTGACCTTGGTTGGGATTAACGAACTGTGGAGTGTCGACGTTAAGTCGGGTGCCATTAAGCGATTTCCAATGCCCTTGCCAAACGGCGAGAAGCAGTTCCACGTGTTTATCTATGGCGCAGCGATGGATCCCAACCTGAAGCGCGTTTGGTGGACCCAGTTGCACGGGTTCCTCGGCGCTTTCAACACAGAAACCGAAAAAGTTGAAAAGGTGGTGTCGTTCCCGCGCGGCGCGGCGCCGCGCCGCATGGCGATCGAAGACGACGGCACCTTATGGGTACCGCTGTATGGCGAAGGACAGCTGCTGAAGTACGACACAAAAAAAGGCGTCGAGCTCGCGCGCTACGATATGCCTGACCGGGCCGGTGCGTCATATTCGATCACGCTCGACGCGAAACGTCGCGCGGTATGGGTGGGCACCACGAATTCGGACCGGATCTATCGTTTTGATATCGATACCGCGCACTGGCGCCACTATCCATTGCCGCGCAAGGAAGCTTTTTTGCGCATGATCGAGATCGATCATGAAACCGGCGACCTGTGGACTAGTTACGCCAACCTCCCAATTGGCAAACGCGATGTCGCGCTCTATGGCGACGAACACGCGAATAACATGATTGTGCGCCTACATCCGGGCGATTGATCTTGCGCCGATTAGGATTTCTGCCGCGCGGTGTGCTTCTAGGCACCGCTGTGTTCGCTAGTTGGACGTTCGCGCCGGAGCCTGCGGTGGCCGAAGTGCCGATCGACGATGAGCAAGCGGAAGTCTTTGTGAGCGATCAAATCGAGATCGTTGATCCTTGGGCGAAGGCCGTTGTCGGCGGTGGGAATGGGTCGAAAGTGTTCTTCGAGTTTCGAAACCGCGGCGCGAGCGCTGATCGGTTGATCGGTGCGCGGAGCACGCTTGCCGAGCGATGTGTCTTGCGTCTGGCGTCGCAAATTAATGGTCAGGCCACGGTAAAAGCGGTGCCCGCGATCGACTTTCCAGCCGGCGGCGAGGCGTTCGAATTGAGTGAGCACGGCTATTATATTGAACTCACCGGAGTAAGCGCGCCCCTTACAATGGGTAAGCTTTTCCAGCTCGAACTTGAATTTGCGCACACGAGGCCATTGACCATTGAAGTGACAAGTCGATTCCATTCGCCGAAACTCGCACGGCGTATTCGCGACGCCGCGCGCCGCGGCGATACGGCGACCCTTCGAAGTTTGCGCGAGCAACACTGACCCTACGCGTGGCGAGGTAACTGACTTACGGCAATTCGATATAGAGTTCGCCCGCGTCGACCACGACCGCGTAGATCGGGATAGCCTCAAGGCAGGGTGCAGCGGTGGGTGCGCCGCTCCGAATATCGAATTTCCCGAGGTGAAAGGGGCATACAATTTCATCGCCTTCGATGTCGCCCTCGGCGAGACTCGCTTCGCCGTGCGAGCACAAATCGGCCGTCGCGAAGAACCCATCAGCGAGGCGGTACAGCGCGATGGGTGGCGCACCGTCCACTAAAATCTGGCGCACACTGTTGACGGCCATGTCGTCTACATGGCCGAGCAGGATACGCTGCATTATTAGATAGTCCGACGCACGACTGCGCGTACCAATTGATTCAGCGCGATCACCAACCGCCGTTTACCATTCGATCAATCACATCGAATTGGTGTCGGCAGGTGATTTCTGGATCTGAAAAATTGATCTCCTTAAGGGCACCGGAACGCATGCCGGCTTGCGAACCTTCGCTCGTTCCAATGTCTTCACGAAACGCGTCGCGCAATAAGCTCAGCGATTGCGTCTGCCCGATCAGCGCACCCGCGTTGGTCGGCAGCGGAAAATGCATCGTGGCTTCCCAGCGCGTGGTATTGGCGTCGATTGGCCAGAATTCATGAATGAAGAAGAACCCGATTGAGGTATCGAGCAGGAAGTTTGGAAACATCCCGTTAATGTCAAAAGAGAAGTTGTCATCGTTTTCAGGGTTAACGCCCGGCAAGCTCTTGGCAAGTCCGGCCTCACCCTGACTCAGCGCTTCGCCCATCTTCACCGCGTACTCTTCCGAGCGATGGAGTTTGAAATCGGGGTTGAATGGAATAGTTAGTCCGCGATTACGTCGGTAAAGACGGACCGATGACGGTCGGCAATAAGGATTCTTCTTGCCAGTGTAATAGTTATGGATAGTGCCTGAATGGACGGTTGCGACATGATAGCCCTCCTGGAATGCATCGATGAAGAGTTTCCAGTTAGCCTTTAAAGTCGCGCCCCAATGCCCCGCGACCACCATGTCTTCGAACGGAAAATCTTGGAGTTGAACGCCGGTTTCCGCCAACTGCTCGAGCAGGGTTTCACGTGGCTTCTCAGCGAAATTCACGTATACAAAGCCCTTCCATACCTCGCAGTGGACTTCTTGCAGATGGAGTTTGGATTTGTCGAGATTGAAGAACTGGGCTTCGTCAGCGACGTGACGAATCTTGCCCTCAGTATCGTAAACCCAGCCGTGAAACTTACAGGTGAAATACTTGCACTGGCCGGCGCCAGTTGCGAGCGTTGTCCCACGATGGCGGCAGGCATTTTGAAAGGCCCGCACGCGATTATCCGTGCCACGAACGATGATTAGGCTCGTGTTGAGGACTTCGAATTGACGCACATAGTAATCGCCAGGGCGCAATACCTTTTCGGTACGACCCGCGAGTAGCCACATGCGCCGAAAAATCATCTCGCGTTCGCGCTCGAAATACGCATCGGAAATATACGGATCGACCGGCACGGGACCCGTGGACATCTCAGGGTAGCGAGCGTGGTAGTTGCGCGTGCTGCCGGCTAGATCTAGCTTTTCTACACCACCCATGTTTGATCTCCGAATTGGAACTACAGTGAGGCTCAGTGCACGTCGTGCAATTAGTCGACGACGTGGTAGCGCGGTGCGACCGGAAATATTTTGTATTTTTCGTAGGCGACGGAATCCGGGACATCCGACCCTTGGTAATACTCGACCGCAGGTGCCACTTCCATCGCCATCAGCGCGAGTTCGAGGAGAT
>JAYUEZ010000325.1:0-12420 GCA_043738965.1 Gammaproteobacteria bacterium | reverse complement strand
TTCTATTTTCTGTGGCGCGATCGGCGGCCGCGCTGGGCGCGACGCGCGTTGGTCGGCGCTGCCGCATTGGGCGGCCTATTTGCGCTAACTCAATGGATCCGCGGTGCCCATTTTGTCTCGCATGACTTGTGGTCTGCGTGGTTGGCGTGGATCATTTGTCTCGGCGTGTATCGGGCCTTTGGTGGTCCCCATAAATCGATTTCGACAATGACTTGAGAGGCTCATGTGACTGATAAAAAACCTCCTGTCGCGGTGCGCGCGGCCGACGGTGCTGAACCCTCTAGTCCGGTGCGAGACGCGATATTCGACGATACCACTAGCGGCTCGAAGGATTTTAAGTTCGATGCCAAAACCGCCTCGGTGTTCGACGATATGGTCGGCCGCTCCGTGCCGTTCTACGATGAAATGCAACGCATGATTGCCGAGCAAGCTGGCGACTTTGCGGTGCCAGGTACGCAGCTATTCGATCTCGGCTGCTCAACCGCCACGACCTTGCTCGCACTCGATGGCGCGGTCGACTCCGGCGTGCGCTTTGTGGGGGTCGACAATTCGCGTGAAATGCTCGATAAGGCGCAACTTAAACTGGAAGCCGCTGGGGTAAGCCGGGCCTATGAACTGAAAGTGGCCGATTTAAATACCGACCGTGTGGTGGAAAATGCCTCGGTGGTGGTCATGAATCTCACGCTGCAGTTCTTGCGCCCATTGCATCGTGAACGCGTCATTCGTTGGATCTACGAAGGGTTGACCGATCAAGGGTGCTTGCTGCTGGTCGAGAAACAAACCTTGTCGGCGAGTCTGCTCAATCGTCTTTTTATTCGTTATTACTACGACATGAAACGCCGCAATGGGTATTCCGAAGTGGAAATCGCGCAAAAACGCGAAGCCCTCGAAAATGTTTTGATCCCGTATCGACCCGAGGAAAATCGCTTGTTGCTGCAGAGTATTGGCTTTGGCTACGTCGAAGAATTTTTCCGGTGGTACAACTTCGCTGGGATTATCGCGGTTAAAACTTAAGTCGCCCGATTCGATCGTGTCCTCAATTCTCATTACCTATGGCAATTGGCTTTTTCGCGAACGCAACCGCGTCTTCCCGGTGGTGATGCTGGTGTTGTTTGTGAGTTTTCGCCCGCGTTTAGCCGGTGGCTCGTTGGCGTCGGACCTATGGCTTGATCTCGCCGGCCTTGGAATATCGGTGAGCGGGCAATTACTGCGCGCGCTAGTGGTGGGGCTCGCGTATATCAAACGCGGCGGCGTGGACAAAAAAGTGCATGCCGATACGTTGGTCACGGAAGGGCTGTTCGCGCATGCGCGCAATCCACTTTATGTCGGCAATCTGCTGATCCTGGCGGGCCTGTTTGTGATTCACAATCATCCGTTGGTATATGCCTTCGGTGGTGCGTTCTTTGGCTTCGCCTATATCGCCATCGTGCGCGCCGAGGAAACTTACCTAAGGACTAAGTTTGGCGCCGCTTTTACCGCCTATTGCGCGAGCGTGCCGCGCTGGATCCCGCGGGTTGGCGGGCTCACCCAGACCATCACCGGCATGCGCTTTAATTGGCGGCGCGTGGTGTCGAAAGAAATGGCGAGCTGCCTCGTGTGGGTAATGACTGCGCTGTTGCTGCTGATGTATGAAGCTGCGAGCAGCAGTGTTGGCATGGGTGCGACGCGTCAAATGATCCTATTGAGTGTGGGCGCGGTGTGTGTCGCGATTTTTCTATCGGTCGGGGTGGTGAAGCGCCGCGGCGGGCTACGGGAACCGGTGGTTTAGCGTCGATTTGTCTTGTAGCTTCACCCAGTCAACATTCAAAAGCCGCGTTTAACGCGACACACAGGATCTCTGACAGGCACTCGAAATTTACTCGAAAATAATTGAAATGGTTTCGGCGATCCGAAGCTGGGGAAACTCAACATGGCGAATGAACTAAACGGCGCGACGGTGATTATTTTGGGCGGCAGCTCCGGCATCGGCTTGGCAACGGCACAAGCAGCCCAAGCCGCGGGCGCTAAGGTGGCCATCACCGGTCGCGATGCGGCGCGATTAGCGGCCGCGCGGAAAGTCTTGGGTGGCGAAGTGCGCACCGAGCAATTCGATGCGGCGCATGAGCGACCGGCGCGCGAATTCTTCGAATCCTTCACCAAAATCGATCATATCTTTTCGACTGCGGGCACTTTGGTGCTCGATCCCAAACTCGCCCCGAGTCGTACCGAGTTGCGCCCCGCGATGGGCGTGCGGTTTTGGGCCGCGCTGTATGCCGCAAAATACGGCGCGCCGAAAATGAATGCGCGCGGATCTTTGGTGTTTATGTCCGGCACCGCCGCGCGTCGTCCCTTGGCGGGTGCCGCTGTCGCATCTGCCTCGTGCGGCGCCGTTGAATCCTTCGCGCGCTCGCTGGTGCTCGATCTCGCACCGATCCGCGTGAATGTGATTCAGCCAGGCTATGTCGACACGCCGTTATTCGATGGCTTCTTCGGCGATCAACGGGACGCGATACTGAAGGCTGCCGGCGACAATCTACCGGTTAAACGGGTTGGCCGGCCAGACGAAATCGCCGACGCGGTGTTGTTTCTGATGAAGAACGGTTACGTCAACGGGACAGTACTCACAATTGATGGCGGTGGGTTGTTGGTTTAAGGAAGCTCTGCCTAATTAAGCGCATCGGCGGTCCGTTGATCGTTCTTGACAGCCGCTTTCAGTTCGTCCTCTTTAGGCGACCTTCAATGACCGTGAAAGGATTGTGGCGCTCACCCGGTCTTAGCAGGTACGGGTAATCGATGCTTGTGTCACAAGGTCGATTGAATCAAGACTACCCGTTGCGCGCTCCACCCGGCGGACGCAACGTATTGCAACCTCAATAGGGAGAAATGACGATGAACAGAATCAAAACCGGACGTGGCGTTGTGCTGGCAGCAGCGGCGGCCGCCTTCTTCGCGAGTCAAGGCGCCTTCATCGCGCCTGCCCAAGCCGACGAAGCCACTATCCATTGCGGCGGCGTGAATGGCTGTAAAGGCATGTCGGACTGCAAGACAGTCGACAACTCATGTAAAGGCAAGAACTCATGCAAAGGGCACGGCTTCAAAGCGCTCAGCTCGGAAGCCTGTGCGAAGGCAGGCGGTAAAGCGATGTAATGTCGCGGCGCGACCGGCTGGTGGCTAGATTCCGGTCGCGCACCGCGCCTTTAACGCCGCGACAAACGCTAAGTCGATGGCTACGCCAACACCTAACGACCTAGGTTTCGGTCTGGGTCTCCGCAAGGAGCATTACCGTGCGTTGCTGGAGGCGCCACCGGTCGTCGACTGGCTCGAAGTGCTGAGCGAGAACTATCTCGTGCCCGGTGGTATGCCGCTGTATAACCTTGAGCGGATCCGCGCTCACTATCCCCTAGTGATGCACGGGGTCTCGTTGTCCATCGGCGGCACCTCCGCGCTAGATTGGGATTACCTGCGGCAGTTGCGTGAACTCGCAGAGCGCATCGAGCCGCGATGGATTTCAGATCATCTGTGCTGGACCGGGACGGCTGGCACCAACCTGCACGATTTAATGCCGCTGCCATATGACGCGAGCAGTTTGCATCACGTCATTGAACGCGTGACGCGCGTTCAGGACTATCTTGGTCGTCAAATCCTGCTCGAAAATGTTTCAAGCTATCTCGGTTATGCGCACTCGACGATGACGGAATGGGAGTTTCTGTACGCCGTCGCCACTGGTGCGGACTGCCTGATCCTGCTCGACATCAATAATATTTTCGTTAGCGCGCGCAATCACGACTTCGACCCGATGACCTATTTGAACGCGATGCCGATTGAGCGCGTGCGCCAGTTCCATTTGGCCGGACATCACGACCACGGTGACTATATTGTCGATACGCACGACGCGGCGATTATCGATCCGGTATGGGCGCTTTATCGGGCGGCAGTGCGCCGCTTCGGTTCCGTCGCCACCATGATCGAGCGCGACGACGATATTCCACCGCTCGCCGAACTCGTCGCTGAACTTGAGGTGGCGCGCCACCACGCGGAGATGGCGAACGCGGACGATGCCGACGTAAATCGGCATCGCCTCTCGATACCATCGAAACCCGTCACGTCTGGACCAACCCTAGTCACGCTTCAGCAGGATTTCCAGGCCCATGTGCTCGATCCAAGTCACGCGATACCGGCGTCCATCGCGGAATCGCCCCAGGGTAATCGTTTACAACGCGTTGAGATTTATATCGCTGGCTATCGCCTGCGCTTAATCGAAGCCTTGGCTACCGATTTCCCGGGGTTAAACGCCTTGCTCGGGACAGAAGGTTTTGCCGAGGTCGCTCGTAAATATCTTAAAGCCTACCCATCGCGACATTTTTCGTTGCGCTGGTTCGGCGCCCACTTAAGTGAATTTCTGGAGAACGCAGCGTCGCATCATGCCTCGCCATTAATCGCGCAGATGGCGCGCTTCGAATGGGCGCTTGGCGAAACTTTCGATGCCGCTGATGCGCCTAGCGCGGTGTTTGCGGATCTCACCCGCTTACCCGCGACGGCCTGGGCAGAGCTGCGGATCGCCACTCATCCATCGGTCCGCGAGATCCGTTTGGGAAGTTTGGTTCCGAGCTATTGGCGGGCGATAACAGACGGCACGCCGATCAGTGCTGCGGCTGATCCGGGCGCGCTCATCAGCTGGCGGGTGTGGCGACAGGCCCTGCGGAACTTGTTCCGATCGATGGAGCCGCTTGAAGCGGTGAGCGCGCGTTGGCTAGCAACTGAGACCTTCGGCAGCCTCTGCGAACGCTTGAGTGAGGACCTGCCAATCGCGGAAGTACCCGGGTACGCAGCCGGCCTGTTACGAACTTGGCTGGGCGAAGGTTCGATCACTCGAGTATCAATCGGTACCGCGCAAGCGGAACCCGCGCTGCTCCCGCGCAAAAGCGCTTGAGCTGTGTGGCAGAAAGAAGCCCAGTTCACCGCGCTCGTCAATGCGCTTTCGACCGATCTGTACCGGCATGCTTTTTGGTTGTGTCGCCATCGGGAGCTGGCCGAAGATCTGGTGCAGGAGACTTTTGCGCGAGCCTGGCGTGCGCTTGACGAGTTGCGCGACGATCGCGCGGCTCGCGCCTGGCTCCTGGTCACGTTACGTCGCGAGCATGCGCGTTACTTCGAGCGCACGCGACCGCCCATGACGAATATCGATCCAGACACGTTGCCCGCGGTGCGCCGCGAGTTTGATACCAGCACCGAAGCTTGGGTGCTGCGACGGGAACTCGCGCGACTTCCGCCGGACTACCGCGAGCCGCTGATCCTCCAGATTATCGGCGGCTTTAGCCTTGATGAGATTGCCGATATGCTTAAAGTCACGTCGGCCACCGTGACCACTCGCGTGTTTCGCGCGCGCCAGCAGTTGCGCCGCGCGCTGGGCGGCGGCACCGAGGAGTTCGAGGTCGCGTCGTCATGAACTGTCTAGTGTTTCGTAAACAGATCGTCGCGGCGCCGCGTGGGATCACCGCAGAGATGAGCGCGCATCGCACATCCTGCCTGCAATGCGCGGCCTTCGCGGCTCACGTCGAACAATTGGAAGTGACCTTGACCGAGGCTGCGGCCGTGTCGCCGCCGGAGGGGCTCGCGAACCGGATTCTATTGCGTCGCTCGCTGGTGGATGGGCAGCCCGTGATTGCGCCTTCGCGGCGGCGATTCCTGGCGCTCGCCGCCAGCGTCGCGGCGGCGAGCGCCGGGCTCGGCACGTGGTTGCGGTGGCGGCGCGCGACTGAGCCGCTGAACGATGAGATCGCGCGCGAACTCGTAGCGCATCTGCTGGCTGCGCACCCTCCGGGTCTCGGCGCCACGGCGCACTTAGTGCGTGAAACCGAGGTCACTGAACTACTGGCGCGTGCGGGCTTTGTCGCGCGCACTTCCTTGGGACGGGTGGAAAACGCCTGGCCCTGTACGTTCCGGGATCAGCCGATCGCGCATTTGGTTTTATCCCGCGCGACCGGCCCGGTGACCGCGCTGGTGTTGCCGCTCGCGCTGGCGGATCGCGCGCATCCTTTCACGGGGCCGCAGGTCAACGGCCTCATTACCCCGTGTGCCCACGGCGTGCTTGCGCTACTTGCGACGGCCGATTCCGAACTCGATACGATAGCGGCGCGCCTGACTGGCGCCCTTGTTCCCGCCTAGTGCCCTTGCGCATTCCACGTCTGGCGAGTGCACCATAAATCGATCAAGATTGATTTCAAACCACGAACGCGCTGGTTCTAAATTATTTCGAGTTTATCGACTCCGAAACGCCGGCATCACTTCCTTCGCGAACAGCTCCAACGACCGCGTGCCTTTTTTCGGGTCAAGACCAGGAAATTGGCAGTCCATGATGAAGTCGGTGCATTTATAAGTTTGACAGAATTTATCCATTTTGCGCGCCACCTGATCAGGCGTACCGATCATCAGCTCTTCTGCCAATGGCGAATGCCGAATGTCTTCCGCGCGTGTAATCGGCAGCGGTTGATCATCGCCTTCGGCGTCATTGGCTTCGGCAAGGATGTCGTGATAGAAATCGAATAAATGGAACAGATGATGCTGGCATTCTTCCCAGGCTCGATCTTCCGTTTCCGCGCAGTACACCATGCGTAACTGACAAATTTTGAAATCGGCTGGATTGCGACCGGTGGCCTTCAGGGTCTCGAGGTAGAGTGGCGCGGGATCAGGGCCTAACGTCGCCATCAAGTGATAACCCATTTCAGCCGCACGCTTGACTGCTTTGGGTCCGCGTGCCCCGATCCATATCGGCGGATGCGGCTTTTGCACGGGTTTGGGCGACAGCGTCATATCCTTTACTTGCGTGAATTTACCGTTGAACGTGACCTTCTCTTCGGTGAAGAGCTTGGTCATCAAGTCGATGCCCTCGCGCATGCGTACGCCGCGCTCGCTACGATTCATGCAGAACGCATTCCATTCATGATAGGAGTAGCCTTGGCCGATGCCGTAGTCGATGCGGCCGTTCGAGATGATGTCGGCGCAGGCCAGATCTTCGGCCGCGCGCACCGGATGAATAAACGGCAATAACAAAATGAAACTACCGATACGAATGCGGCTGGTGCGCGCCGCAATAGCCGTCGCGGTCGGCATCAACGCTGGGTTGTAACCATCCTCGGTGAAATGATGCTCCGTCAGCCAAACGTTGTCATACCCTAACTCCTCGGCGCGCACGATTTGATCGAGGATGTCACGATAGAACGCTGGGAATGGGCGTCGCCATTTCACCGGATTTCGAAAATCTTCCATAAATCCGAAACGCATAAATCCCCCTTGATGGTTTGGTCGACACGCGTGGCTGCAATCATCGTATGGCCCACATTTGCGTTGGTCAATCGGACTGACTGCCCTTGCGCATAGCCTTCCGCGCCCAAGATCGCTACGATTCGACTCTCAAAACCGACTACACGAAAATCCCATGCATTCCTACGCGCTAAGCCCACACGACGAATATCCGCACCCACCGACGGCGGAACCGCATTTCAACGAAAGCGTGTATATGAACGCTTTCGACCACACGCAGAAATTTGGTGGCTGGATGCGGCTCGGCAACCGCGTAAACGAAGGGTACGCCGAGCTCGCGGTGTGTCTTTATCTGGCCGACGGACGTATTGCATGTCAGTTTCAACGTCCGCCGATCACGGATAACGCGGCGTTTAGCGCCGGCGGCTTAAGCGTCATTGTTCACGAACCCTTGCGCCATCTTTCGATGCGCTATGCCGGTGAGCTCATGTTGGTGGCCGACCCTGCGATGTTCCGCGATCCGAAGACCTTGTTCGCGCAGGCGCCGCGCGTCAATGCTGACGTGCGCTGGGAGCATCATGCCCTGTCGCCGGTGCATGGCGGCCTACCCACGGATCCGAACCAAGACACGCTCTACGGCCGCGACTTCTCGTTGGGTCATTTCAATCAGCACACCGCGGTGACTGGTAACGTTAGCATTGGATCCGAACACTGGACCTTCAATGGCTACGGCTGGCGCGACCATTCGTGGGGACCACGTCTATGGCAAAACATCTTATTCGACCGTTTGTACATGGCGAATTTTGGTGCGGATCGAGGACTCATGTTGTTGAAGATCGCGAATCGCGACGGCCGCGTCCGTCGCGGTGGCGTGCTGATGGTCGACAACGACTACGAGGAGATTATCGATCTCGACTTGTTTAACGACTGGTCCAGTGAACGTGATCCCACCGCGTTTCAGCTCGGTGTGCGCACCGCGAAACGCTGCGCGCGCATCACGGGCCGCATTCTCAAATGTGCCCCACTACGCAATCGACGCGCCTACGGCGACGAGATCGTCGAATCGCGAATCGCCGAAAGCTTCACGGAGCTCAATTGGGATGGCCGTGTTGGTTACGGCATGACCGAATATGTCGAAGTCTTGAAGGACGGCGTGCCAGCCGGCTATCCCCTGTAGCCCGGTTTTGTCACCCCGCGTTGATACGCCCTATGGATTTTAAGGAGGAGCAATGAGCGGATTCCGTCTTGCACACGCCGACGAATACAGCCACGTACCCACCGCGGACGCCAATTTCAACGAGAGTGTCTACGTCAACGCGTTCCATCGCGATGGCAGCTTCGGCGGCTGGATGCGACTCGGTAATCGGGTCAACGAAGGCTACGCGGAACTCTCGGTCTGTCTGTATTTGCCGGGCGGGCGTGTCGCGTGCCAGTTTCAACGTCCGCCCATTACCACTAATGAACGCCACGCCGCGGGCGGTCTGAGCTATGCGGTGCAGACTCCGTTCAAACAAGTTGGCATGCAGTACAGCGGTGAGGTGATGTTGCTCGACGATCCCGAAGTCATGCGCGATCCGCGCGCGGTCTTCGCCACTGCGCCGCGCCGCGCCTGTGAAGTGAAAGTGGATGCCGTTGGCGTCTCGCCCCTTCATGGCGGTGAGCCGGAGAGCGCCGCGCAAGAAACCATGTATGGCCGCAATTTTTCGTTAGGCCATTTTAATCAGCACACGGCGGTGCAGGGCCACATTAAGGTCGGCGATGAAACGCTTGCGTTGGAGGGTTTCGGCTGGCGTGACCATTCGTGGGGCCCACGATTCTGGACCAATATTTATTTTTATCGCCTGTTCATCGCCAATTTTGGCGCTGACCGTGGGTTTATGTTGCTCAAGATCACGGATCGCCAAGGCGTGACGCGCCGCTGCGGCGTGCTGCAGTATGATGGCGACTACGAAGAGATTATCGATCTCGATGTGTGGACCGAGTGGACCGCGGCAAAAGATCCGCGCGCGATGCGCCTGGGCGTGCGGACCGCGCGTCGTGCCGTTCGCATTGAAGGCGAAATCACCACGCTGCTGCCGTTACGCAATCGTCGTCAGGAACAAGGGGTGACGCTTGAATCGCGGATCGCCGAAGGCTTCACGCAATGGCAATGGGATGGACGGTCCGGCAGCGGCATGACCGAGTACATCGAAATGATCGAGAACGGCGTGCCGGTCGGCTATCCGTTATAAACACCTTGGCTGCTTCTGATAAACCGGCGCCGGATGAAATTATCGCGCGCTTGCGAGCGGCCGTGCAGCGCCGTTTCGGTAGCGGCGCCGAGATCGACAATATCGCGGTTGCGACCTTGGGCGGTTCGAATCGTACGCTGTTGTTCGATTTGGTCGAGGGCAGTGCGCGCCGGCGCCTGGTGTTTAGACAAGAAACCTACCGCTTGGATCACAGCCCGTTCATTCCGCCTCATGCCCAATTCCAAGTGCTGGGCTTGGCGCAAGCGCAAGGCATTCCAATCCCCGAACCGGTGTTTGAATTTGAAGAGGCTGATAACCTCGATCGCGGCTATGTGGTTGGCTTTGTTGATGGCGAGACCTTGCCGCGACGGCTGATCACTGAGTCACGATACGCCGATGCGCGAGCCAATTTCGCGCGACAAGCGGGCGAAATTCTCGCTCACCTGCATGCCGTGGATGTCAAGCGCGCAGAATTTCTCAGCATCACCACCGATAGTCAGGATGCGCTTGCCGCGCAACTTGCGCGGCTCGATTACTACGGTGAGGCGCACCCGGCGGTCGAACTTGCGGTCCGCTGGCTTGAGCGGCATCGGCCGGCAAGATCGTCGCGGCGTTTATTGCATGGCGATTTCCGGAACGGAAATCTGATCATGGGGCCGGAAGGGATCCGTGCGGTATTAGATTGGGAATGTGCGCATTTGGGCGATCCGATGGAGGAATTTGGCTGGTTGTGTTTGCGCTCGTGGCGCTTCGGCCAGATTGACAAGCCAGCCGGTGGTTTGACCACGCGCGCCGAGTTATATCGGGCGTACGAAGTCGCGGGCGGCGAACGGGTCGACCCCGAAGCAGTGAACTGGTGGGAAGTCTTTGGCTTTGTGCGTTGGATCGTGCTCAACATCATGCAGGTGCATGGACACTGGACGGGAGTTCGACGCTCGCCCGCGTTTGCCGCGTGCGGGCGCAATACCTGCCTCATTGAATACGATATGTTGATGACCCTGCTCGGGCATTACACCTAGATTGAGCCCACTCCATGAGCCAAGATCTTCCACAACTCACTGAACTGGTTCGCACGGTCCGCGAATTCGTGGACGATATTACCGATCGTGTGCCGGATAAGGATCGCTATCACGCCATGTGCGCGAGTTATTTGCTGGCGGTAGCCGAACGCGAGTTAGGGGCCGGCGCCGCGCTGAACGCAGCGGAGGAAGAGCGCTTGGCGGCGTTTTGCGGGAAGCCCGTGATCTTGCCCGAGGCCTACAATGAACTCGCGCAAGCCATTCGCGTCGGACGCCACGATGCGAATTGGGACGAGACCTTTGCGCTGGTGTTTGCTCACGTGAGCAACAAGGTCCGTGTTTCGAAACCCGAACATTTAGATGCCATGCATCGAGAGTAAGCCATGGAATTTACGAAACTCAAATTTTCGATCGCCGACGGCATCGCGCGCATCGTGCTGGCCGATCCCACTCATCACAATGCAGTCGATCAGCGCTGGACCGAGGAATTCCGGGCGGCCGCGGTGGCGTGCGAGACCGCGCCCGATCTCCGGTGTGTCGTGCTCAGCGCCGAAGGCGCGCAGTTTTCAGTCGGCGGTAACCTGCGCGAATTCGTGGCGGAGCGCGCCCGCGTCGACTCGCATGTGCGCGGCATGACCGTCGATTTTCATGCCGCGATTCTGGTGTTGAATCGCTTGTCCGCGCCGCTTGTCGTAGCCGTCAACGGCATGGCGGCCGGCGGTGGTTTTAGCCTGGTCTGTATGTCCGATCTCGCAATCGCCAGCCGTTCGGCTCGATTCAATTTCGCCTTCACCCGGTCCGGGCTTACGCCAGATGGTGGTGCGACGTATTTTTTACCGCGCCTGATCGGCTTGCAGCGCGCTTTTGATCTTTTGGCGACGAACCCAACACTCACTGCCGATGAAGCCCAGCGACTCGGGATCATCGCGCGCGTGGTCGACGACGCGGACTTCGAAGCCGAGGTCGAGAAGGTGGTGCGTGGATTGGCCGCACTACCCGCCGGGGCCGGTGGCCGCCTGAAGCAGCTACTTCGCGCCGGCGTCGAGAATTCATTGCCATCGCAACTCGATTTGGAAGGAAGAGCGATCGCGACGCAGGCCAAACATCCTGAAACCATGGCGACCTTGGCAGCTTTTCTGGCGAAGGGCCGCGCGTAGACAAAGACCGGCCATTTTAATATTGTCGCTGGTCACCACGAGCGTCGCTCACCCAGCGGCCGACGCTCGACAACTCCGATTTTTTGCACTGGAGACTCTCATGTCGCATGCCACCGCGTTAGCAGCCGATGCCCAGACTTCAGCGAATGCGTTTAAGCTGACCCCTGATCAACAGATCATTCTGGACGAGGCGGATAAATTTTCGCGCAAGGAACTCTATCCGTTGGCGCCGCGTATGGATGACGAAGAGTGGTGGCCGCCCGGCGTCTTCGAGAAGATCGGTGCACAAGGGTACTGCGGCATCACGGTCCCCGAGGAGTACGGTGGGACGGGTCTCGATTTTTTTACCAGCGGTCTGGTGTGTCAAGCGATGGCGCGCTGGAATTACGCCTTGAGCCTGTCTTGGATCGCGCATGAGAATCTCTGCCTGAACAATATTTATCGCAACGCCAACGAGGATCAGCGCCGAAAATATTTGCCGGATCTATGCAGCGGCAAAGCAGTGGGTGCGTTGGGCTTGACGGAGCCCGGCGCTGGCTCGGACGCGCTCGGCTCGATGCGCACTACTGCGCGGCGCGATGGCGGCTTCTATGTCCTGAACGGCAGCAAGATGTTCATCACCAATGGGCCGATCGCCGACACCTTGTTGGTGTATGCCAAGACCGCCCCAGAGCGCGGCCCGCACGGGATCTCGGCGTTCATCGTCGAGAACACCTTCCCCGGTTTTCGGGTCGCACAGAAACTCAAGAAAATGGGCTTTCGTGGCAGCCAAAC
>JAYUEZ010000324.1:0-1752 GCA_043738965.1 Gammaproteobacteria bacterium | reverse complement strand
CCTTGACGCATGTCGTCTTCCCGAACTCGTTGATTATTTATCATCCGGACTCGACCAGTCATATGGGCATGTTCCCCACGGCGCCGGATGAAATTCTGTTCGTGCATACCTTGTTCATTCCGCATGAACCGCGTAACGATAAGGAGCGCGACCATTGGGCACGTAATTTCGAGATGATCGATGAGGGCGTGTTTGGCGCGGAGGATTTATTTATCTCCGAACAGATTCAACTCGGGGTGAAATCCGGCGCGAATGACAGCTTTGTATTGGGGCGATTCGAGCAACACCTGCGGCGCTTCCATGAGCATATCGCGGCGATGCTGCACGACAATGCTTAACGCCTCTAATGCTCGTCTAACGTTACCGTACTCCCAGCGCCAAACGCTGCGAAATACAGTGATGATAGTGCGCCAAGCCCGGCTCATTGCGACCAAACAGCGTGTGCGTTTGCGCGGCGCTGTGCATGCCGCCTTGGATCCCTTCGCCCACCGGAAAATCTTCGTTCTCCACCACATGCAAGACCAAGTCGAAATTTTTATCCCAATGCCGCTTGGCTTTATCGGTTAGCGCGGGTTCCGGCGAATAGAGCGTCAAGCGGAAACGCGATTCATCGGGGGTCGGTCCTGGATAAATCTGCCACAGCTCCACTTGCGCGCCCTGCCAGACCAACACCGTGTTCGGGAACAGTACGTAAATAACGACGATATGCGGCAACAGACGCCAGTCATGCTCGGTCTGACCCGCGAGGTCATGGATGGTTTTACGCGGCGAAACCAGCCGAAAATGCTCACCAAAGGCATCGAAGGTGGCGAGGTTGTGGTGGAAGATCGAACAGATCGAGTGCTTGTGCAGCACGCAGAAATGGTAGGACTCGAGAAACGTGTCGATCACGAGTTTCCAATTCATGTCGCGCTTCAGATCACGCGAGGCGTAATGCTGAAACGTGCTCAAGTTGTAGCTCGCGAGCTCATCGCCAAGCGGCCCCAGCCAAACATCGATATCGAAATTTCGACCAGGCGTTGGGCACACCCATAGCAGGCCGTGGTGCTCCACTGCCGGCAGTTCGCGAAGGCTCAGCGTGGCGCGCTCGACGTCAACGAACGAGGGTTCGTCCGGCCGGTTGATGAGCGCGCCGTCCATGCCATAAACCCACGCATGATACGGACAGGTGAAGCCGCGACTGGAGCCGCAGCCTTCGGCCACGCGCGCGCCGCGATGGCGACACACGTTCAGATACGCTTTGAATTTGTTTTCGGCGGTGCGCACCAACAAGATCGGAACGCCGGTCAGATCGTGAGTGCGATAGCTATTCGGTCCCGGTAAATCGTGGCTCAATCCCACGCACAGCGGTTGCTCGCGAAAGAAGGTTTGCGCTTCATGCGCGGCAATCGCCGGGCTGGTGTATTCGGCGATTGGCTGACGATAGACCTCGGCGCCAAGCGCGGTGGTTTCGGTGTCGATAAACCGGAGTAATTGTTTCGCGACGGTGATTTGTTCAGCGTGCCGCATATCCGTTAATCCTCAAATTCGTAAGCGGAACTCAGGGTGATCGACCCCATTAATCAATTAAGCGGGCCGGATCCAGACCCGGTTGTCATGAAAGGCGGCGCCGCCGAGTGGTCCAGCGGGATCGGCACCGGTAAGCACATTGATCCCGAGGCCTCCAGCAAAGGCGCGGTTTGGCCAAATACTCTCACTAATGACCACGCCGGTCTGGGCGCCATCAAAGATTTCGACCGCGAGTTCGAGCTC
>JAYUEZ010000323.1:0-4691 GCA_043738965.1 Gammaproteobacteria bacterium | reverse complement strand
TGATCCACGGCGCGACCACCGCGCTGGAAGACACCGAATACTTGTTTATCTGCGACGGTCCCGTGTTGTTCTTCGATGATAACGGGTTCACGTCGTATCTCGGCTGGGAAGAATTGCGCCGCCTACAAGCCGCGCACACTGCTAATAAGCGTCAAGCGGCGGCGTAAATGACGGCGACGATAAAAGGGCTCGTTTGAGATTCAAGCGGGCCCTTTTGTTGAGAGCTTAGACCCCCCACCCTGGCCGTCCCGCAAGGAGAGAGGGGGAAAGACCGCGTGATCGCGTTACGCCTTTTCCACAGCGGTAATTCCTACCCTGGAGTTGAATCGAAGTCGTCAGCGCGCGCTTGATCGCCACTGCGGCCTGCACGGCATTGGTCAGCGCCCAGTTCGGACCTCGCGTACACTCAACTCAAATGAGCACCAGTCCTTATCGGCTATTGGGCGCGGCGGTTTCGTACTACACCGCCAAGATCCACGCCTTTCTCATTCATAAGCGTGTGCCGTGGATCGAGGTACTCGCGACTCGCGCCGTCTTTAAAGAAGAAATTCTACCGCGCGTCGGCTGGCCGGTGATCCCGGTGTTGATCGCGCCGGATGGCACCACGCTGCAAGACACTTCCGACATGGTCGATTACCTCGAAGCGCGACATCCCACGCCATGTCTCGTACCGCGCACCCCAGTCCGACGTTTCGCGTCCTTATTGTTCGAGCTCTATGCGGATGAGTGGATCAAAATGCCCGCGCTGCACTACCGCTGGAATTACGATCACGAATTCGCAGTGATGGAATTCGGACGCAATAACGATCCCGATCGCACGCCGGCGGAGCAACGTCGGACAGGCGAAAAAATCGCACGCCAGTTTTCCGGCTGGCTCGCTCCGCTGGGGATTACGCCAGCGACGATTCCGGCTATTGAAGCCGAATATCTTGGGCTCCTCGTCGATTTGGAACGGCATTTCGCCGCGCTACCGTTTTTACTCGGCGATTCGCCGAGCCTTGCCGACTGTGCGTTATACGGCCCGTTGCACGCCCATCTGTATCGCGATCCCAACTCGGGTTTTATCCTGCGTCGCCACGCGCCACGCGTCGTGACCTGGTTGGAGCGGATGACTGAAACGACTGCCGGCGAATGCGACGGACACGACGAACTCCCGAATACCTTGCTGCCGGTGTTACAGCGCCTCAGTCGCGACTATGTGCCAGTGTTGCTGACGCAAACCGCGGCTTTCCAAACCTGGCTCGCTACGCACAATGAGGACATTCCACGGCTTTTCGGCATGCAGGCCTTTGTCGTCGGTCGCGGGACGTCATTCGCTGCGACTGGCACTCGCGCGTGCTTTAGTTATGACCAATGGATGTTGCAACGCGCGCTGCAGGTTTACGCCGACAGCACCGCGGAATCGAAAGCCAGGATCCGACGCACGGCGGCGACCTTTGGCGCCGCGGCGTTACTTGATCTGGATCTTCAATACCGCGTCGCCCGACAACACTTCCAACTGGTCCGCGCGCCGTAATTCCATAACCTCAAGACTTCCGCCCGACGGCCGACACAGCAAGCCTAGCCCGAACAGCAAAGGTCGATTGTCGTGAGCATGCCAGCCGAAGCCCTAGTCGATATTTCCCCGAGCGAACGCATCGCTCGCAGCATGCTCGATGACACCGCGGCGCTGGTATCGCCGCCGGATGTCTGCTTGAAAGTGAACGAGTTAGTGAATGATGAACGCGCGACCGCCGAAGACGTGGCTTCGATAGTCATTCGCGATGCCGGTCTGACGGCGCGCATCCTTAAGCTCGCCAACAGCTCCTTCTACGGGTTACCCACTAAAATCGACACGGTGTCGCGCGCCGTCACCTTGCTCGGCATGGGCGAATTGCAAAAAATGGTTTGCGCGTTGTGTGCGGTCGAAACCTTCTCCAAGCTCTCGAGCGCGGTCACCAATATGAATTCGTTTTGGCGGCACTCGGTGTACACCGGCCTCGCCGCGCAAACCTTGGCCAAGCACGCCAACATCTTGCATCCCGAACGCCTATTCGTGGCGGGCGTCATGCATGACATCGGCACCTTGCTCATCAATCAACGCTTTCCTGAATTAGCCGAAGATTCGATCCGCGAGGCGGCTGGCAACGAGGACGAACTGTATCGCCTAGAGCAAGCCAAGCTTGGTTTCGATCACGCTTATCTCGCGGGCCTGATGCTCGATCATTGGCGACTTCCAGCGGCGACCTGCGACGCCATTAGCTGGCATCATCTCCCGCACCGTGCACGCGTGGCGCCGGTCGACGCGGCGATATTAAAAATCGCCGACACCATCGCCAATTTTTCCGGCACCGGCAGTTTCTCTGAAACCGTGGCCAAGGAAGATCCGTACGACGCCGCCCTGTTGCAGCGCTTCGGAGTGCGCGTTGAATGCTCCAACGACGAACTCATGGATGAAGTCGATCGTCTCTTCGTCGAGACGATTTATTTGATCGTGGCGTAAGACCAAACGCGGCGGTAACGCTCGTCATCGCGAGCGTCCCATGCCGGCCTCTTCAGGTCGGAAATCTACCAAACCACTCGCCCCTTACCCCCGCTCTACCGCGAAGGAAAGGGAGAAAGATCGCTTCGCGCTGCGCTCGGCCGGAAAAATTCTCAGATTCGTCGTATATTTGGAACAGTCCTGGCCTGATATAAGGGCGGCGCGACGGGCACTGCCGCGTCGACGCCACAAATTATCTTTCGACTCGCGCGCAACACCAATCTCGGCCCATGAACTTAGCCACCGATCACGACGTTGACTTCGCGAAGCTACCGATCGCGGCGGCCGACCCGCTGACGAGCGTTGATGGCGACTTCGAATTATTAGCGATGGTCTTCGAGAGCAGCACCGATCGCATCTTCGTGAAAGACACCATAGGGCGCTATTTAATGGCGAACGCGGCCGTCACCGAATTCTTTCAGCGCCCACTCGCCGACATCATCGGCAAGACCGATACCGAGCTACTACCGGATGACCGCGCGAAAGTATTCGCGAGAACCGACAACGAAGTCTTGACCACCGGCCGGAGCGTCCACTATGAAGTTAACACCACCGACGGCGGTCAACCGATTTGCCTGTACACCACCAAGTCACCAATCCGCGATCGGGCCGGCAACATCATCGGGCTGATAGGCATTGGGCGTGATATCACCACACGCAAATACACCGAGGAAGCACTGCGGTTGAGCGAGACTAGGCTCGCCGCAGCCCAACGTATCGCGCACCTCGGTAGTTGGGAATGGAATTTAAAAACGAATGAAGTAGTCTGGTCCGAAGAGTGTTATCGAATATTTGAGATAAATCCCACGACCTTCCAGCCGCGCTACGGCACTGTGCTGCGCTTCTTGCACCCCAGTAACCTCGAACGCGTAAACGCGGCGCTTTCCGCCGCCGCGAAATTTGGCCTATCGTTTAAGGATGATTTTCGAATCGTCCGGCCGAGTGGCGAAGAACGGTACATTCATATGGAAGGGGTGGTGACCGCCTTCGACGATAACGATAGTCCGTCGATCATGACCGGGACAATTTACGACCTCACCGAACGCAAACAAACCGAATTGGCCCTGCGGCAAAACGAGGCGAATTTCGCGCGCGCGCAGCGCATTGCACAGGTGGGCTCCTGGGAATGGGTGCCGTCGACCGGACGACACACCTGGTCGGCGGAAGCGCTGCGTATCTTTGGTCTGCCGAGCGATTATCGTCGGCCATTGCTGCAGGCGGATTTCGTAAGGTTCGTGCACCCCGACGACCATGTCGCGGTGGCCGCGGCGATTGACGCCGCACTCACGCGCGAAGTGCCGTTTGATCAAACCTTCCGCATTATTCGGCCCGACGGGGTGGAACGCACCATTTATTCGCTGGGCGAGTCGCATCGTGATGACGACAACGTGTCCGTCATGACGGGCGTGTGTCAGGACATCACCGACAAGCAACGCCTGCATGATCAACTCACTCGCAGTGAAGGCAATCTCGCGCAGGCGCAGCGGATCGCGCGCATGGCCAGTTGGTCATGGGATATGCGAACTGGGAAAGCAGTCTGGTCCGATCATATTCACGAGATCCTCGAAATCGACCCGACGGAATCCGGGATGACGGTGCGCCGGTTACTCGAATTCGTGCATACCGACGACAAGACCAAAGTTACCGCGGCGTTTAATCCAACGCTCGCTGGCGCGGCCCCACACGCCGTGGAATTCCGCGTGATCGCGAACAGTGGTCGCGAACGCTTCATTCAAAGCCTGGGGGATACCGTGCATGCGGCGGACGGCACGGGGACGTCGGTAATTGGCATCTTGCAGGACATCACCGAGCGCAAGGCCATTGAAGCGGAGCTCGCCAGTTCGCGCGATGAACTGCGCGAATTAACCAATCATTTGCAGCATTTACAAGAAGACGAGCGGCGCCGAATCGCGCGCGAGATCCACGATGAATTCGGCGCGGTCTTCACCGCCGCAAATTTGAGTCTCTACCGGCTCGCGAGCCTTTTGCAGTCAGCACCTGCCGCCACGCTTGAACTCGTCAAAAGCACCAAGGACATGCTCGCGAACGCCGGCAAAGCGCTCGACGATATCGTCAACGGCTTACATCCACAAATGCTGAGTCATCTCGGGCTGGTCGCGACCGTGCAGTGGTATATCGACGAATTTCAGCGCCGGACGGGTATCCGTTG
>JAYUEZ010000322.1:0-4698 GCA_043738965.1 Gammaproteobacteria bacterium | reverse complement strand
CGGCGATTTATGGCTTGGGCGATCCGGGCACCTATCACGCGATGGTGCTGCATTTACGCCGCGGCGATCGCATCGATCAGCGTCAATTGCTGAAGCGTCTGACCGAATTGCAATATGTGCGTAATGAGTTGGAGCTCGCACGCGGTACGTATCGCGTGCGCGGCGAAGTGATCGATATCTATCCTGCCGAATCCGAGCGCGATGCGATTCGCGTGCAAATGTTTGACGATGAGATCGAAGCGCTGTCGCTCTTTGATCCCCTAACTGGCGAAGTTCAGCGCCAGGTACCGCGTTTTACGGTCTATCCTAAATCGCACTATGTCACGAGCCGCGAGACGATCTTAGGCGCTATCGACGCCATCAAAGACGAGTTGCGGAGCCGTCTGCAGCAATTGCGCGATCTGGGGAAACTCGTCGAGGCACAACGGCTCGAGCAACGCACCCGATTTGACATCGAAATGATGGCCGAAATTGGATACTGCTCTGGAATCGAAAACTATTCGCGACATTTGTCGGGGCGCAAACCAGGCGAACCGCCGCCAACCTTGTTCGACTACCTGCCCGCTAACGCCTTGCTCATCGTCGATGAAAGTCACGTCACGATTCCACAGCTTGGTGGCATGTATCGTGGCGACCGCGCACGCAAGGAAAACCTCGTCGAGTATGGCTTCCGATTGCCGTGCGCACTCGATAATCGACCCCTACGTTTCGATGAGTGGGAGAAACTCGCGCCGCAAATGATTTTTGTATCGGCCACTCCTGGGCATTACGAGGCAGATCATGCCGGACAGGTGGTCGAACTCGTGGTGCGTCCAACCGGGCTGATTGACCCGCACGTCGAAATTCGGCCCGCGGCGCACCAGGTGGATGACTTGCTCTCCGAAATTAATCTGACCGCGGCGCGGGGCGAGCGCGTGCTGGTGACGACGTTAACCAAGCGCATGGCGGAAGATCTCACGGACTACCTCGCCGAACACGGGGTGCGGGTGCGTTATCTGCACTCGGATATTGAAACCGTGGAGCGGGTCGAGATCCTGCGCGATCTGCGGCTCGGTGAATTCGATGTCCTGATCGGGATCAATCTACTCCGCGAGGGATTGGATTTGCCGGAAGTCTCGTTGGTCGCGATCCTCGATGCGGACAAGGAAGGATTTCTGCGCTCCGATCGGTCGTTGATCCAAACCGTTGGTCGCGCCGCACGTAATCTCGAAGGGCGGGCGATTATGTATGCCGATCAAATGACCGGTTCGATGCGCCGCGCGCTCGACGAGATGGATCGGCGGCGGGCGGTGCAAATCGCGTATAACACCGAACATGGCATCACCCCGATTGGGATCAATAAGGCGGTTTCGGACATCATGGAAGGGGCCTACGCGGCGCCGGGCGGACCACGCCGGCAGAGTGGGCGTAAAGATGCGGCGGCGGATCGTGCCTACGTCGCCATGAGCGAAGTGCAATTGCTCGATCACATTCAAAAACTAGAGCGTGATATGTATGCGCGGGCGCGTGATCTCGAGTTCGAGGCGGCCGCACACATTCGTGACGAGATCCAAACCATCAAGGCCACTTACTTAGCAATCCCGAGTCGAGCGACGGGCTAGCTTCTAGTCTGACCGCAAGAATTCGGCTATCCTTCGCCGCCTAAATTGACGACAGGCGCGTAGCTCAGCTGGTTAGAGCACCACCTTGACATGGTGGGGGTCGTTGGTTCGAGTCCAATCGCGCCTACCAAACATCCCGTTGAAACTGCACGCCTCTGTGCGCTTTGATCGGTTAAACGACCCCTCGTAGCGGTCACCGAGGAACTCGATGCCTACCATTACACTTCCCGACGGTAGCACGCGCCGGTTTGAACAATCGGTATCGGTATTCGACGTCGCGAAATCCATTGGTTCGGGTCTGGCCAAAGCCGCCATTGCCGGCCGCGTGAACGGTTCGCTGGTTGATACGAGTCATCAGATTCACGCTGACGCGGCGTTGCAAATCGTCACCGCCCAAGAGCCAGAGGGCATTGAAACCATCCGGCATAGCACCGCGCATCTCCTTGCGCACGCCGTAAAGACCTTATTTCCTAGCGCGCAAGTGACGATTGGGCCCGTGATCGAAGATGGGTTTTATTATGACTTCGCGTTTGAGCGCTCGTTCACGCCGGAGGATTTAGCGGCCATTGAAGCGAAGATGAAGCAATTGGCCGAGAGTGATATTCAAATTGTTCGGACCACCCAACCGCGTGATGCGGCAGCTACGTACTTCGAATCGCTGGGTGAACATTACAAAGCCGAAATCATCCGCTCGATTCCGGCTAGTGAAGATATTTCGCTCTATCGGCAAGGCGATTTTACTGATCTATGTCGTGGACCGCACGTGCCGAGCACGGGCAAATTGAAAGCGTTCAAGCTGACCAAGATCGCCGGCGCTTATTGGCGTGGGGATTCGCGCAACCAAATGCTGCAGCGGATCTACGGCACGGCGTGGCCTGATTCGAAATCGCTGGCCGACTATCTCCATCGCCTAGAGGAAGCTGAAAAGCGCGATCACCGCCGCGTCGGTCGGCAATTGGATTATTTTCATTTTCAGGACGAGTCGCCGGGCATGGTGTTCTGGCATGAGCGTGGTTGGCTGCTCTGGCAGCAAATCGAGCAGTACCTCCGTCGCGTGCTGACCGCACAGGATTATCGCGAAGTGCGTTGTCCGCAAATTCTCGACTCGAGTCTGTGGAAGCGTTCTGGGCACTGGGAGAACTTTCACGAAAACATGTTCGTGACAGAATCCGAGGAGCGCGAATTCGCAATCAAACCGATGAACTGTCCGGGGCATGTGCAGATCTTCAATCAAGGGATCAAGAGCTATCGCGACTTGCCGCTACGTTTGGCGGAATTCGGCTCTTGCCATCGAAATGAACCCTCGGGTGCGCTACATGGACTGATGCGCGTGCGCGCTTTTACCCAAGATGATGCGCACATTTTCTGTACTGAAGACCAAATCCAACCGGAAGTGTCCGGCTTTATCGATCTGTTGAAACGGGTTTACGCCGACTTTGGCTTCCATGATTTGTTGATCAACCTGTCGACACGGCCGGCCAAGCGCGTTGGGGCGGATGAGACCTGGGATCGGGCCGAACAAGCGCTCGCCTTGGCGCTGAACGAAAAGGGCTTGGCGTGGGCGTTGCAACCCGGTGAGGGCGCTTTCTATGGACCGAAAATTGAATTCTCGTTGAAGGACTCGATCGGTCGCGTCTGGCAGTGCGGCACCATTCAGCTCGATTTCTCGATGCCAACGCGGCTCGGCGCGGAATATGTGGCCGACGACAACTCGCGGCGCGTCCCCGTCATGCTCCATCGCGCGATCTTGGGCTCGCTCGAGCGCTTCATCGGGATCTTGCTCGAACATCATGCTGGTCTGCTGCCAACTTGGCTGAGCCCGGTCCAGGTTTCGGCGCTCTCAATCGCCGAACGCTTTGCTGAATATGTCCAAGAGGTTTCAGAATCCCTGAAAAATCAAGGATTCCGAGCCATTTCGGACTTGAGAAACGAGAAGATCGGGCTTAAGATTCGCGAGCACACTTTGCAGCGGATCCCGTACCTGCTAATTATTGGCGAGCGGGAAGTGGAAAATCGCACGGTTGCGGTACGCACGCGTGGCGGGGAGGATCTGGGCGCAATGACGATTGCTCAATTCGCGCAGCGCCTTACCCTAGACGTAACGCGACGCGGTGCCGACACCCAGGAGGATTGAGTTATCGTTTCGGAAAAGAAGAATCGCGTCAACGATGAAATAACGGCCCCGGAAGTTCGTTTGATTGGCGCGAATGGCGAGAATGTCGGCATTGTTCCTATCGCCGAAGCCCTCCGGCAAGCAGTTGAAAGCGCACTAGACTTAGTCGAAATCGTGCCAACCGCCGAACCTCCGGTGTGTCGCGTAATGGATTTCGGTAAGTTCCTGTTCGATTTGAACAAGAAGAAACACGCCGCGAAGCGTAAGCAGAAACAGATTCAAATCAAGGAAATTAAGCTGCGCCCGGCGACCGATGACGGCGATTACGATATCAAGATGCGCAACATCAAGCGCTTCTTGGAAGAGGGTGACAAGGTCAAGATCACGTTGCGCTTCCGCGGACGGGAAATGGCCCACCAAGAACTGGGTGCGCAAATGCTCGAACGCGTCGAAAGCGATTTAACGCCGATCGCCGTCGTTGAACAGCATGCAAAGTTAGAAGGGCGTCAGATGGTCATGCTCGTCGGACCCAAGAAGCACTAAGCGCCAAATAAATTGTTGCCGATTACCTAATTGAGATAGAGACCTTTCACATGCCGAAGCTAAGAACCAACCGTGGCGCTGCCAAGCGATTTGCTAAAACCGGCGCGGGACATTTCAAACGCCGCCATTCGCATAAGCGGCACATCCTGACTTCAAAGAGTGCGAAGCGAAAGCGCCAGCTGCGGGGTAATGCGCTGGTTGCGCACGCCGACGAGCGGGAAGTTCAGCAACTACTCCCTAACTCGTAAGCAACGGAAGATTTATCATGGCAAGAGTTAAACGTGGCACGGTCGCCCATGCCCGCCACAAAAAGGTTCTTAAACGCGCCAAGGGCTATTACGGCCGGCGCAAAAACGTTTTTCGGGTGGCGACGCAAGCCGTTACCAAGGCGGGACAGTACGCTTATCGCGACCGCAAACAGCGCAAGCGTGAGTTTCGTGC
>JAYUEZ010000321.1:0-4711 GCA_043738965.1 Gammaproteobacteria bacterium | reverse complement strand
GGCGAACTCGACGTTGTCGCCACGCGTTATCGCCTGACCGAGGCCGTGATCGATCTCCAGTAATTCATAGACGCCGATGCGCCCCTTGTAACCTGTGTTGTTACACCGATGACATCCAGCACCGCGATAAAAGCCACCGTTCACGGCCTCCAGCCCGGCCTTCATCTGCACCCAGGCGCGGCTTAATGGCGTCAACTGATCGGGCTCGATACATTGATCGCAGATCCGCCGGATCAGGCGTTGCGCCAACACGGCATGCAGCGACGAGGCCAGCAAGTAACCCTGCGCGCCCATGTCGAGCAAGCGCGAGATCGTGCTGATGGCATCGTTGGTATGCAGGGTCGAGAGCACCAAATGGCCGGTCATCGCCGCGCGGAGACCAATTTCCGCCGTTTCTTGATCGCGCATTTCACCAATCAACACAATGTCGGGGTCTTGGCGCAGCGTGGTGCGTAGCACGCGCGCAAAGGTCAGCCCGATCTGCGCATTAACCTGGACTTGATTGACACGCGGCAGGCGATATTCGATGGGGTCTTCGGCGGTGATGATCTTGACGTCCGGCTCGTTTAGCAATTTAAGCGCTGAGTAGAGCGTGGAGGTCTTGCCGCTGCCGGTGGGGCCGGTGACCACGACCATGCCATGCGGACGCCGGATGGCGTTTCGAAAGCGGCCGAGCAGGGCCGGTGGCATCCCCAGTTGTTCGAGATCGCGCACTCCTTCGCTTTGATCGAGCAAGCGCATGACCACCGATTCGCCGGTTTGCAGCGGCATGGTCGAGATGCGGACGTCGATATTGCGATTGGCGACTCGAATGCTGAAGCGACCGTCCTGCGGCAGTCGTTTCTCCGAGATATCGAGGTTCGACATCAACTTCAGGCGTTGCACCAACGCCGGTGCGATCCGCTTTTCGTTCAGTACCTGTTCGTGGAGCAAGCCATCGATCCGCTGCCGGATCCTTAACACCGTATCGTCTGGCTCGATATGAATATCCGAGGCCTTCATCTGCACCGCATCTTGAAACAACGAATGCAACAGCTTCACCACTGGCGCTTCGGTTAGATCGGCGCCCGCGGCAAGTTGATTGACGTCGTAGTCGCTGGCTTCCAGTTCGTCGCTGAGCTGTTCGGCAAACCCGGTAATTTGTTCGGACTGACGGTAAATGCGATCGAGCGTATCCAACAGTTCCTGTTCGCGAACCACCGCCAGATCGAGCGGGCGATTGATCACGCGCGCTAATTCGTCGAAGGCAAAAATATTGGTCGGATCAGACATGCCCACCAAGATCGTCGCACCTTTATCCTTGAGCGCGATCG
Organism: Gammaproteobacteria bacterium; assembly: GCA_043738965.1. GTDB lineage: Bacteria > Pseudomonadota > Gammaproteobacteria > CAIKBL01. The sequence goes on along the minus strand of JAYUEZ010000321.1, from coordinate 3,398 downwards.
CGCGGAAACGCCGCGCCAGGATCTCAGGAATAAGCTTAACCACCGACGGCTCGAACTTATAATGCGCGAGCTCGACAAAGGGCACGTTCAATTGTTGCGAGAGCAACGTCAACAACGCGTCTTCACGCAAATAGCCATTCTCGATCAAAATTTGACCGAGCTTACGGCCGGATTTCTTTTGGTCGGCTAGCGCGGCCTCGAGCTGCGTTTGCGAAATAATTTTGTGCTCGACCAGCAAGTCGCCCAGGCGAAGCTTTTTCCGCACATTCATTGCTCCGCACCGATCCGCTTCAGTTCATGCTCGGCATAGTCGCGCATGGGTCTAGAAAGATGCTCGTCGCCTTCGGCGTGTCTAAACGCAGTCACCGCCGCCGCGGTCTCCTTGAGCGCCAGCAGCGAGATCGCGGCGCCAATCCAGTTGGCGCCGTTTTCCGGATCCACTTTTAAAATCTGCTGATAGACATTCACCGCCGCGCGATGGTTGCCACCACGCTGATAAAGCGCCGCCATAAAGGCGTAGTACTCGGGATCCGCGCGCAATGGCGGCGTGGCGCCGCGGAGCACGGCGAGCGCGCCCGCCAGCTCGTTGCGATCAAACAGCAGATGCGCGAGTAAGCGGGCGTAATTAGCTTGATCTGGAATTAAATTCAGACCCTCACGCAGCACCTGTTCGGCAGCGTCGAGTTGGTTAAGTTTGATCAATTCCTTGGCGTAGCGTTCGCGCGCCGCGGGCACTTGCGGATGCCCGACGACATAGGTCTTCAATGCCGTCAGGCCACGCGCATCGGCGCCGGCCGCGAGAAGATTGACCGCGCGTTGGTATTCAAGTTCGCCCACCGTGGGCGCCGCCGGCAGGGCGCGTTCGCGATGGAAGGTCCCCGGGCGCTCGGTGACGGGTGAATCGGTCGCGGTCGTCGGCGCTGCCACCGGTGGTTCGCGCGTCGTGATCGCGGGTGTCGCGTCGTGCTCGATGGCTGCCGCAGTGGCGCGCAGTTCGGCGGTAACCGCCGCGGTGTGCGCGTTCACCACCGCTTTCGTCGCCGGTTTAGGCGCGCTCGGCTGAACAGCGGCAGGCGCTGCAATGACCACCGCAGGAATTTCCGTGACGCGCCGTGACAACAACGGCAGGCGTGGCAGCGATGGCAATTCAGCGATGGCTGGTGATTTTTCAATCGCTGATGCGGTGGGCGGTTCGATCGCGGGTTGTTTAAGCAACGCCGTCAGCGGTGGGCGGCTCAACCACGCACCAGCGACTGCCGTCGCTACCAGCAACGCGGTCAAAACGCGGCGCTGCGCGTCGGGGGCGCGTGCGCTAATACTCCCGCCGGTCTGCAATCCATCCAGCGCGCGGTCGACCGCGGTAAGCGCCCCGCCCCGCCGCACTTCAAGATCATGCAACATCTGATTGATGAGACTCATACGCTACCCGCCAGCCAATGTAACCAACGATAGGGCACGCTAGTGCCGCGCGAAACTTGAGCTGAGCGCGCATCGGCGGTGTCTTTGATCGCGTCACGCACATGGGTGTGATCGACCTGCAACACCCCGTGACCGAAAGCTGCCATCAATGCCTTGTGCGCGAGGATGTTGACCACGCGCGGCACGCCGCGACTACCGTCCTGCAAGTCGTCAAGCGCGCGCCGTGTAAACAGCCGCGACCCTTCGTAGCCGGCGATCGCCACCCGATGATTGACGTAGTGCGCGGTGTCGACCCGATTCAACGGATAGAGTTCGTGACTAAACGTGATCCGTTGCCGCAATTGGCGAATCGAGGGCTGATCGAGCACTGCGTCGAGTTCGGGTTGGCCAAACAGCACGACCTGCAACAGTTTGCGTTTTTCGGTTTCCAAATTGGTCAGCAGGCGCAGGGTCTCTAAAGTCTGAACCGGAACGGCCTGCGCTTCGTCCATGCACAGCACCACGCGCTTGCCCTCGGCATTAAACTTGAGGAGCGCCGCATTCAAATGCTTGATCAATTGATGTTGCGTGCTGCGCTTGGGATAGTCGATTCGCAATTCGTCGGCGATCGAAAACAATAAACTCGACGCTCGCAAATAGGGATTGGGGAGATAGGCGCATTCGAAATCCGTAGCCAAGGCTTTCAGCAGCGTGCGGCATAAGATGGTCTTGCCGGTGCCCACTTCGCCGATGACTTTCACGAAGCCTTCGCCGCTGCGGAGCGCCACCAGCAGCACATTCAAGGCATCCTGATAACCGGCACGGCTCATGAAGAACGCGGTGTCGGGCGTGAGGGTGAACGGCAGCTCGTTGAGCCGGAAATGCGTTAGATACATGATTTACCCCTCAGCCGCCGCGTCGCGGCAGCGAATTCACGGTTGCGCGACGCCCAGGGCACCGCCCATACGTTGTTGCTCCCAGCCGTCTAGTTCGCGATCGAGGTTCTTGAAGCCTTGTTGCGTTGAATCGAGCGCATCGGCCCAGTGTTGGGGGCTTTCGATGACGAGCGGTCGGAGCAGAATCACCAGTTCGCTTTTAACGGACGCCGTGTGCTTGTGGCGGAACAACGCGCCGATCAGCGGTAGATCGCCGAGCGCCGGCGTTTTAGCGTCACTATCGATGTCACGATTCTGCATCAGCCCGCCGATGACGATGACCTGGCCGCTTTTCGCCTGGACCACCGAATCGGATTCGCGGACGGTGCTGCGTGCGAGCGGCAGCGATTGCGCTATCCCCGACACCGTGATGTTTTTCTGCTGATCTTGCACATCGCTGACGGACGGATGAATGTGCAGCATGACTTCGTTGTCGCGGCTGATCTGCGGCGTCACGTCGAGCGCGATGCCGGAGAAGAACGGCGTTAATTCGATATTCGGGGTCGAGGTCGTCGACGTGCCCGTGACTGTCGTCGTCGAGACATCGGTCACGAAGAATTCGTCGGTACCCACTTTGATGATGGCTTTTTGATTATTCATCGTCGAAATCCGCGGGCTCGACAACACCTGCACATTGCCCTGGGTTTTCAACAATTCCAGAAACGCGCTGAAATCGCCGCCGTTAATCGCGAGCGAAAAAACGCCGCCGAAACCCGAGGCCGGAACTCCCGCGATTTTGGTCAGGCCCGGGATTAAATCGAATTTCGAGCCGCGAGTGTCGCTGTGCGGCGGATCGTTTTCAAATACGGTGCCGCCACCGGTGTGACCCACAGTTACCTCGCCCAACACTGCCGCCCAATTGATCCCAGATTGAAAGCCATCGGACAATTCGACTTCGAGAATTTTTGCTTCCAGGATCACCTGGCGCTGCGCAATCAGTTGCGCCGCCTGCAAAAAGGTCTCGACTTCGCGGAGCTCGGTCGGCAGCGCGCGGACCACGACGACGCCGGACTGCGGATTCACCACCACGCTCCGGCCCTTGCCGTCACCGACGATGGCGGTGAC
>JAYUEZ010000320.1:0-4725 GCA_043738965.1 Gammaproteobacteria bacterium | reverse complement strand
GCCAGCGCGAACGTCGTGCACGTGTTAGTGCCGCTCGTGCTCTTTTTCTGCGTGGTATGCGCGTGGCCCGCGCGCGATTGGCGCGAACAAGCGTTAGCACTTGCCTTCGCACTACCACTCGCTGCGGGTGTACTCGCGTTGACCGCGCCTTTTCAACTGGTGGGATTGATCGAACTCGCGGTCCAGCAAGCCGCGGCTTCGCAACATCTGCAATTGCCGGTGCCATTGACGCTGTCCTGGATGGTGTTCATGGAAGGGGGCGGACGCTGGGTGCTGCCGATCCTTGCTGGCCTTCTGTGCGGGCGAGCGGCACGGCAAATTCGCGGAGACAAACAAAAGATTCTTAGATCGGCGATGGCGCCCGAAGGGCGCCGGGTTTGAGTAAAGCCAGCGTTTAAATAGCGGGTCCTGATTCGCATCAGGACCCGCTTGAACTAGCGACGGGCAAGCGGTTAACGTTCTCGTGTGGGTGAGGGGGAGGAGCCGATGCCCACATCGCTCGCGGCAGAATAAGCCCGCTGTGTGACGCCGACATTGCGTCGCGGCTACACTTTCATGACACGTTCTCGCGGATCAGTTTTCAACCCACGATGTTCGATTGCTGCCGCATGCCTTCACGCAATTGTCATTACAACTTCAAATCTGCGTAACTTTTTGAGCGCCTGATGGGCACGGCGCCCAACCACGCGAACGATTTCGTCACCATATGGCTGTATCCCGCGTACCGTTGGGCCGCCGCTGATCACAACCCCTTGGGAGAGCATAACGATGAATTACGGCAAACGATTATTCGGCACCTTGGCCGCGCTCGCGCTCAGCGCGCCCGCGTTCGCAACCAATATCACCATCAATCCGGATGGCGCGTGGAATCCATTCGATGTCGATGATGTCATCGCACTAACGCCAGGCAGCACTGAGTGGATCGACGCAACGACCGGCCTAAGCGGATATCACGGCGACGGATCAAAAATTTCGTTTTCGATCACATTGAATAGTGCGGCTTATTTAACCGTTGTCGACGCGGGCTACGCCGGCGATACATTCACCGTCTTCGACAACACCGTCGCCCTCGGTACGACTTCGCCAGCGGTCAATTCTTACCCAAACACCATCGGCACCAATTTCAATGCCGCGTTGCTAAACCCGAATTACAGCCAAGGCGTGTTCTTACTCGGCGCCGGTACACACTCGATCACCGGTGAATTATTAGCTTCCGCTGTTGAAGGTAGCCTCGTGCCGTTTAATGCCACGGTTGGCGCGCTCAAGGTTGCACCAGTGCCATTGCCGGCCGGGCTGTGGCTGCTGGGTTCGGCCTGTGTCGGACTCTTCGCTCGCACCCGTCGCGCCTAAGCTTGAACAATCTAAGGATAAGGACCATCACTATGCGTATTCGAAATCTCATCGCCGCCGCAGCGCTGGCGAGTGTTGTCGGCACTGCGTGCGCAGTCACCACGGCAACCACCACGGTCAAGATCATCGGCTTCAACGACTTTCACGGGAATCTACTATCGCCTGGCAACTTTGGTGTTCAATCAGGCGGCTCGGGTACGGCCATCATCAGCAAGGCGGCCGGTGGTGTCGATTTCATGGCCGGCTGGGTCAATAAGCTAAAGGCGCAGAATCCGAACAACGTGGTCGTATCCGCGGGTGACTTAATCGGGGCAAGCCCTTTGATCTCGGCGTTCTTTCACGACGAAGGTACGATTGAGACGATGAATCGGCTGGGACTCGAATTCAATGCCGTGGGCAATCATGAATTCGACGAAGGGAAAGTGGAGCTTCTGCGCATGCAAAACGGCGGTTGCCATCCCACTGACGCAAATTCTTGCAAAGGCTTGGCGGTCGGGACGCCGGTCCCTTTCGAAGGCGCGAAATTCAAATTCCTCTCGGCGAATGTGCTAGATACCGTCAGTGGCAAGACGCTATTCCCGGGCTATGCCATCAAAACGTTTAACGGTGTGCGCGTCGCGTTTATAGGCATGACCTTGAAGGACACGCCAAGTATCGTGACCCCCGCCGGCGTCGCCGGTCTCACCTTCAACGACGAAGCGGATACCGTCAATGCGCTGGTCCCCAAACTCAAGGCGCGTGGCGTTCAAGCGATCGTCGTGCTGATCCACCAGGGCGGTTTCCAAGGCAGCGCGACGCCGAACTTCATCAATGATTGCTCGGCGGCGTTGCAAGATCCAACCACGTCGCCGATTAAAGGCATCGTGAGCCGCTTGGATGACGCCGTCGATCTCGTGGTGTCCGGGCATACGCACACGGGTTTCATTTGCCAATTGCCGAATAAGATCGGCCGCAACATCCCCGTGACCCAGGCCGGCGCTTTAGGTCGCGTGCTGACCAACATCGACATGACGCTCGATAACAACACCGGACACGTCACCGGTATCGTCGCGAACAATGTCACCGTTGATCGCACGGACGCGTCGGTCACCGCTGACGCGGCCATCGCTGGCATCGTTGTTGGGTATAACACCTTGGTCTCGCCGCTCGCGAATCAAATCATCGGCACCATCACCGCGCCCTTGCCGAACACGGCTAACGCGGCCGGTGAGATGGAAGCTGGCGACTTGATCGCGGACGCGCAGTTGGCGGCCACGCAGCCCGCACAATTCGGTGGCGCGGAGATCGCGCTCATGAATGCCGGTGGCGTGCGCAATCCTGGATTCAATACCTCGGGCGCCACTTATCCGCATGACGTAACGTATCAAGAAGCCTTTACCGTGCAGCCCTTCGGTAACAGCTTAGTCACCATGACCTTGAGCGCGCAGCAGCTGAAAGACGTGCTGGAGCAACAGTTCCCGGGTGCAAACTGCGTGCTGCCGAGCGGCGCGGTCAATGTGCAAACCGTGCAGCGAGTGATGCAACCCTCGAGCGGCCTCAACTACTCGTGGTCAGCCACGGGCAGCCCCTGCGCTAAAGTTGTGAACGTTTCGGTAAATGGCACGCAGATCATCAGCAATAGCGCGGTATTGAACCCGAGTGCGACTTTCCGCGTGACGGTGAATAACTTCATGGCCACCGGTGGCGACAACTTCACCGTATTGACCCAAGGCCTGAACCCGCTCGGTGGTGCTCAGGATATCGATGCACTGCTCGCCTACATGGCGAATTTCAAGGCGCCAAACGCGCCTTATAATCCGACGGCAGCGAGTCTGAATAAGCCTCGAATTATCAAACTCCCGTAAAGCGTAGACGGCGATTTCGTAGTTAGTACACCCCGCATCGCGAATGCGATGCGGGGTGTACTCGTGATAGACCGGGCAATACTTCGCCGTGCAATCTCGATTCGCCGCCCGCTCAACGGCGACAATCACGCTCGCGGGCAACAATCGCTCGTAGCGTTCTTCCACGTTTCCGGGACTGGCCAGTGGCGGTTCAGCGAATGGCTCCCTGACTGCACGTTGTTTTGAAATCTTCGCCATCAATGTCTGCAGACGCGCGGCATTCGCCGGTGGTGGGACCACTCGTGGGTTTAGCACCAACTTTTAATGCAGTAATCGCCGAACCGGTAACACATCCTCATGACAAGCGACACCGTCCACCACGACGCGCGCTGATCACGCGTGTCATCGTTTGGCAAAACTGTCGCGCTAACGTTCGTCGCGTGATCATTCAAGGAAAGGTTTCATGAACACGCAATTCACACTTGATGGTATCGATACCCTGGAAGTCCTCTCGAGTGTCGTGCAAGAGCGCGGCGGCACGATCGCCCTCGGCTTTATCGACGGATCGGGTCGCAAAATCCGCCTGCGCCTGCATCCTCAGGTCGCGCGCGATTTATGTGACGAATTGAACGAGCTCGGTGAGCCGCAATAGTACCTACGCGGTTCGTGAGGATCGTATGGATGGGCGATCGCCCTTGCCGTGTCATGAAAATTTAACCTAACTGCAAATCAGCGGTCATGTGTATACGGCAGCATGGCCCCACGAATCAAGGGAAAGTACTTAGCAAACCGCGCATGACGCATACATAGGAGTATCGATAATGAAGGAAGTCTTGGTAAAACGAAGTTTAATGCTGGCAGGCCTGCTCGCCGCAACCGGCGCTTATGCAGGGACTGGCGGACCTGTGCTCTCGGCCGCACCCCTGTTCGATCTCTCGATCGACGCGAGTGGCGACGGCGTCGGCCGCGACTGGAGTTCACTCAGTAGCAAGCAAGCGATAACGGACGTCGACGGCAGCGCCGGAAATCTGTTTAATCAGACGGTAACTTTCGCGCCTGTAAGTGGCCCGGCTGCGAACCTTTTCGCGCTGGACTACAACATCAATTTCAATCCCGATCCGTTGTTGACGGGAACGATTGGCGTCACGAATTTGAGCACTGCCGTGCAGACTTTCACGATTAACCTGTCGCTGCCAGTGACACCAGCACTGCTCGCGCCCACCCAGTATCGTGGCAACATTAGCGCAACGGTATTCGATCGCAGTAGCAACGCGCTCGCGGCATTAGCGGATGTCTCTGGCAACGGCATTTACGCCGGGACCATCGATAACGCGGTTTCGCTGCCGCTTCTTCCGCTGTTCGGTCAAGACATAACCTGCAGCAGCGGCGCGCTCTGCACCGCCAGCGGGAGTGATCAAAGTACGGGTTTCCCAGCATTCTTAAACGGCGGTCCGGCGGTCAATACTAAGATCGGCACTTCGTTGGTATTCAGTTTGACGCCGGGTGACCGTGCTACGTTTAACACGACCTTCGAAGTACAAGCGTCACCGGT
>JAYUEZ010000319.1:0-1771 GCA_043738965.1 Gammaproteobacteria bacterium | reverse complement strand
TCGCCGACGGTCGACCCTCAAAACTGAGTCGCCAATTACGCTTAAAGCACGCAATCCCATCGGCGGTCAGCGGCACTTCGCGCGCGGGCAGTAACTCGATCGCGTTGGTCTGGACTGTCGAGCGTTGGGTTTCAACATCGAATAGGCGCAGCGTTTCGATATCATCACCAAACAAATCAATTCGAAATGGCTGATGCGCGCCCATGGGGAACACATCGATGATCGAGCCGCGGATCGCGAAGTCACCGTGATCCATGACCTGCGGCATGTAGCGATAACCCGATTCGGTCAGTCGCTTACGGAAGGCTTCACGATCCAGGGAATCGCCAATTTTTAATTGGAAGGATTGGCCATGCACCCACTCGCGCGGTGCGAGGCGATGGAGCAGCGTGCTAACCGCAATGATGAGGCAACCCTGCTGTTGACTGGCGAGGCGACTCAAGGTGCCCATGCGTTCGGACACGATGTCCTGAAACGGACTGAATCGATCGTAGGGCAGGGTCTCCCAGTCCGGCAGATGAATAACCGCAAGCTCGGGTGCAAAAAACGGCAGCTCTGAGTCGAATTGCACGGCAGCTGCGGAATCAGCGCACACCAGGACCGTTAAACCCGCATGACGCCGCGCGGCCTCGGCCACGCTAAGCGAACGCGCGGCGCCGAACAGATGAGTCCAATAGCGCAGGCGTTCGCCACGCACGGGTGGCGTGGGAACGAACGGACTTAGCCTCGTGATATCCTCCATGCGAATGACTAGCGCTAGACCTCCCGGGCAGCGCGCGCGATCTCCAATTCCAACTCAGCCAGCGCGCGCGGCGGATCAGCGGAGCGCGTGATCGGGCGACCAATCACCAAATAATCACCGCCAGCACGCACCGCGAAGGTTGGCGTAGCCGCGCGGTGTTGATCATCAAGGCCGACGCCGGAGGGTCGAATACCTGGCGTGATGGTCAAAAACGCCGCGCCGCAATCGCGTTTGACCGCGGCGATTTCGTGCGGCGAGCAAACCACACCGTCGAGCTCGCAGTCATGCGCGAGCCGGGTTAGGCGTGCGACTTGAGTCGCGGCGGAATCACCGACGCCGATTTCGCGCAATTGCGCATCATCCAAACTTGTGAGAACCGTCACGGCGATCAATAGCGGCCTGGGCTGACAGTCGGTGAGGCTGGCGCGCGCCGCACACAACATGTCGCGGCCACCGCTGGCATGTACATTGACCATCCAAACGCCGAGCGCTGCGGCGGCACGACACGCCGCCGCCACGGTGGACGGGATATCGTGATACTTGAGATCAAGAAACACCTTGGCGCCACGCGCGACGAACGCGCGGACCACGTCGGGTCCGGCATGTGTGAAGAGTTCCTTGCCGATCTTAAATTCGCAATTCGCAAATCCGAGTTGCTCGGCGAGTGCGAAAGCGTCACTCGCCTGCGGATAATCGAGCGCAACGATGACTTTTGACTTCATCGGTGATTCATTCACCCTCGATGCCATGGATCGGCTTGCTGCTATTCCACCGTTTGCACCCTGGACACTGCCAGTGAATGGAGCGTCCGGAAAATCCACAATGCCCGCACTTGTAAGTGGCCTTGCTCGCGATCAAACGCAGTGTTGTTTCCTTGAGGATTAAAAGATCTTCACGCGACTCGCCGAGCGCGCCATGCAACGCGTAATCGATCAGGCGGTCGATGCCTTTGATGGTCGGCCTTATTTTCAATTCTTGGACGATATAACGCTTGGCATCGGCGAGACCGTCGTGCTCGTAGGTGAGCTC
>JAYUEZ010000318.1:0-1781 GCA_043738965.1 Gammaproteobacteria bacterium | reverse complement strand
TGCCGAAATCGAGATCAGGTCCTTTCGATTTGGGACACGCCACCTGCGCCTGGGGTGACGGATCGGCGCACGCGATGGTGTAAGAATCGCCCGCCAAGGTCTGCCGGATCCAACGTACTTTCCCCGTGTCCATGGTGAGCGCCATGATGGCGTCGCTTTCCTTCGCCGGCGGCTCGGAGTAACTATCCCCGGTGGTGATGTAGAGCGTGTTGTTGGGCGGATCGAGCGTCGGGGCCGACCACACCGCGGCGCCCGAAGGTCCCCATAGCTGTGCGCCCACGGCATTTTTGGCACGTTTGCTCGGCGCTTCCGCGATGGTGTGTGTTTTCCAAATTTCTTTGCCGGTTGCGGCATCCAGCGCCATGACGCCGCCGCGAAACGTGCAGCACTCATAGTCCGGCATCGCGCCCGCGACTTCTTCGAGTGACGACAAGGGTACGTATAGGCGATTGTCGTGATAAACCGGCGTGCCGGTGACCCGAATATGCGGATGCGAATCGGCGATCATCGACCAGCGCTCGTGTCCGGTGGCAGGATCGAGTGCATACACTTGCCCGCTCAAATCGCCGAAGAAGAGGCTAATCCAACCGTCGCTCAATTTGCCGAGGGTAATCGAAGTCCGGATCCCGGCATGCGCCTCGTACACCCACAGCGCACAACCCGAGCGCGCATCAAGTGCGATTAGCAAGCCTGAGAAAGTGCCAAAAAACAATCGACCATCGGCGACCACCGGGTGGCCCGACATGGTGGTAACCGCCGGCACCCCAAACGTCCATTTGACGCCGAGTTTGGCGACGTCGCTCGCCGCAAGTCCGGCGCGCGCCGCGGTTTGGAAACGCGTATTCGCAAGATTATTGCCCCAGCCGTTCCAACCAGAATCAACATCGTCGAGCGCGTTAGTGGGCGGCGCTTTGCAATAGGCGCTGGCCGGAATCGCCGCGGCACCCGCGGCAAAATCGCCGAGTGTTTTCCCTGCCGCGAATTCAGCCACCGCGCGCCGTTCGGCATGCGATAAAGTTCGCGCGTACGGCGCCATGACGCCGGCGCTGATGGTGGTGAATACGTCGCGTGCCTCTTTTTCTTTCAAGCCCGCGCGCGATGGCATGCGTGGCAGCGCGCGGTCGTGACAGCGGGCGCAATTGGCTTGAAATAGCGTCGCGCCATCAATTGGGTGCGTGTCCGCGGCCTGCGCGGTGAGCGCGGTGAGCGCGGTGAGCGCGAAGCCGAACAGGATCAATCCTCCGAGTCTATGCATTGCCAATCCCCTGTCTTTTAGCGGTGTTCACTGTTTGCGAAAATTAAGCACGCTTTACTGCGGCGTTAGCGTCGAGCACCGGAAACACGTCGTGAAACTTGCCGTAGTCCACATGCAACGTATCCCTATCAGGTTCGGTGATGATGTCCGCATACACGTGGTCCCAGCGAAAATCGGTGCGTACATACACATGGCGCGCGCGCACTTCTTGGCCGAAGTTCTCATCAAATCCGCTGACAATGATCACGATATTCGCATCCATGATGTCGAATTCCTTGGCGGTCAGTCCGTGTAACGGGCTGTGTTCGTCGATGATGTGAAAGAGCGACCAGCTAAGTACAAACATCGGATTTTCATCGCGCACCAGCGGCAGCCGATAGAACCGCCGTGCGCGGCTTTTTTGCAAGCCATCGGTGCCGCGTTCCGTGGCCACCAGCCACACCTTGGCCTGCGCATCCGAAATGTAATTGTGGCGCGTATTCGCGACCCGGGTGGTAAACGTTGGCTGTCCGTTTTGGAGCCCGAT
>JAYUEZ010000317.1:0-4762 GCA_043738965.1 Gammaproteobacteria bacterium | reverse complement strand
ACGCGACATTCATGTGATTGTTGTAGTCGAGCCAAGTAGGCTCGACCGCGCATTCGTAGGCGACGGGTTGAGTGTCTGGTGTCACTTAAGTAATTTTTCGCGAGCTGGTAGTCGGTCACTAGGCCGCGTGTCGCTGTGGTAAAGAAGTGAGCCCAAACGCGTCGGCCCACTGATCAAGCGCCTCTTCATGGCCGGGCGCGAGTTGAATCGCCACTTGCTTGTAGCCAGCCGCTTGCATGGTATCGACTTGGGTGCGAATTTCAGCGACCGTGCCAGTGAGTGACGTCCCGCGGATCAAATCGCCGGTCACGAGGGGTGATTCATCTGGGCGCACGTACATCAAATGGCCTTTGTGCAAGGTGAGGTAACGCGCGTCCGCTGGTTGATAACTTAAGAACAATTTGCGGTACTCGTCATACAGCGGCTTTAAATGCGGCGGGACGGCACTGTCATCGCCGTCTTCGACCAGCCAGTGCAGCACGCAGGCGGCGATCGGCCCGGCCTGCGCCTTGGCGCGCCCGCTATCCGGAGCCTCGCCTTCGGCTAATACACAGCCCATCGCAAAGCAGGTCATATAGAGCGCTTCGGCGTCGCGACCGGCGGCACGCCATGAGGTGGTCATTTCGCGAGCTTGGTCATTGATGAGCGAGCTCGTCATGAAATTGCACCAGCCGTCGGCAAGTTCAGCAGTTAGGGCTCGCGCTTTGGGACCGAAGGCCGAGAAATGCACGGGGATCGGATCCAGGGTGTTATAGAGTCCGGCGCCAGGATCGAGGAATTTGATCTTGCGGCGCTTGTTCTCGAATTCCCATTCGGTCATTTCACCGCGCCATAGCGCGCGAATGATGCGCGTGTGTTCGCGCAGATGTTCGAGCTTTTGCGCTTTTAAGCCCATGGTGCGCCGACCCGTGAAGCCGGTGCCCAAGCCGCAAATAATGCGACCCGGCGCGAGTTGATTAAGCGAAGCCATGCCGTTGGCGGTGACCGGCGCGATGCGGTTCGACGGGATCAATACCCCGGCCCCCAGCTTGATGCGAGACGTATTGACCGCGGCGGCCGCCATCGCGACATAAATATCCGCGCACAGCAGTTGCGAATCGTAAAACCACGCGTGTGAGAAGCCGAGTTCCTCGGCGCGTTTGACGGTCTTCCAGCTATTGGCGCTTTGGACCAGGGCAATTCCGTAATCCATTTGAACTTCTCCCCATTGGGTGTTGGCCGTGTGGTTAGTTCGATTCTGCCCGCAAGCAGTGTCGCAACTCAACGTGGTTGCCTTGTAATTAGGCACCCAAACGGTAATTTCCGGAAGAATCCCACAGATCCGGGCCTAGGGATCGACCATACGGCACGGTACACTGCATTAGCGGTCGCGTTTTTAACGTGCCCTTCAACCGTCGCCCCGAGCGGGCCCAACCTACAGAGGTAATGCGTATGGAAATCGGCATCGTTCAAATCATGCAGAGCTTCGGCTACGACAACATCACCGACGCCGAAGTCTACGAACAAGAAACCCGGCTCGCCGTCCTGGCTGACGAACTCGGCTACGATCACGTGTGGACCGTCGAACATCATTTTGAAGACTATTCTTTCTGCCCCGACAATTTTGTCTATCTCGCGAACCTCGCGGCCAAGACTAAGCGCATTGGGCTTGCCACCGGCGCGTGCATCGTGCCGTGGAATATCCAGCCGCTACGGATCGCCGAAAAAGCTGCATTGTTGGATTTGCTCTCCGGTGGTCGCGCGATCTTGGGCCTTGGCCGCGGCCTATCGCGGCGCGAATTCACGCAATTCGGTATTTCAATGGATGAATCGCGCGATCGTTTCGACGAAGTGGCGCCGTTGATCCTGGAAGCGCTCGAGACTGGTTTCTTTCCTGAGCATAACGGCAAACACATCAAACAACCCAAGGCGCCCATCCGCCCACGCCCGATGAAGAGCTGGAAAGATCGCGTAACGCAGGTAGCGATGAGCCCCGAGTCGGGCGAAGAAGCCGCCAAACTCGGGGCGCAAATGATGGCGTTCAATTACAAGACCCCCGATAAGCAGCGCCAAGAATGCGCGGATTACGCGACCGCGTTCCGCAAATACCACGGCAAGGATCCGCGGCCGCCGTTACTGACCGACATGGCGGTGTGCGACAGCGACGCCAAACGCGCCAAGGAACACGCTGAGAAATATGTCGCCGGTTATTGTTTGTCCGTGCTGCATCACTACGAAATGTTGGGCGAGCATTACAAAGAAGCCAAAGGCTACAAAGCGTACGGCGACGCGGTCGATATGATGCGAGCCCTGGGCAAGGACGGCGTGGCGAAGGCCTACGTCGAACAACAAGTGTGGGGCACGCCGGATCAAATGCTGCGCAAGTTCGAAGAACGCTGGAATTTGATGGGGCCTTACGGTGTGTTGTGCGCATTCCGCTTCGCGGGCATGCCGCCAGAAGTATCCGAGCGCAGCATTAAGCTCTTCGCCAAAGAAGTGCTACCGGTGCTTCGGACGTGGACCCAGGAACAAGGACCGAAACAGGCGTCGGAGGCGGCTTAAACGATCCCGTAGATGCGTTCGCGAACAGGCCGACTCCGAGATCAGTCGGCCTTTTTATTGTTTATTTTCACCCGCGAAGCCGCGCGTTGCGGGTCAGATTGGGCCGCGTGTTTTTGCGGTAGCGCCGCATGAAGAAACTTATCTTACTCATCGGCATGGTGCTTGCTGCCTACCTCGGCATTCACCAAAGCCCGACCTCGGGTCAGCGCGATGCCGGGCCCGCGGCCGCGGGCGGCGCGGAGCAATCCACCTTGGCGCAGGCGCTTGCCACGCATGCACACGGGGCAGAAGTTACTGGGAGTGGCATCGTCGTCAAAGTGCTGCGGGATGACCGCCAAGGCAGCCAACATCAGAAATTTTTACTGCGCGTCGAGTCCGGTGAAACCTTGTTAGTCGCGCACAACATTGACCTTGCCCCACGCGTCGACGCGCTGCATGAAGGTGACAGCGTTTCATTCAAGGGCGAATACCTCTGGAATCCCAAGGGCGGAGTTATTCACTGGACGCACCGCGATCCCAGTGGCCGTCACGCCATGGGCTGGTTAAAGCATAATGGCCAGACGTTTCAATAGCGGTTGTCGGATCTCGAATGTCGGGCCAGATTAACTTGGCAATTGTGCTGTCCACCCAGCGTTTGGAACTCAGACGTGGCGACGTTTCCATTGCCCACTATCCAATTTCGACGGCGCGCAATGGCGCTGGCGAACGCTTGAATAGCGAATGTACGCCACGGGGGCGCCATGTAATTGCCGCGAAGATCGGTGCGGGAGCGCCGCCCAACACCGTGTTTACGGCTCGCCAAGCCACGGGGGAAATTTATTCGCCGGCCTATGCCGCGGCGCAGCCTCCCGGTCGCGATTGGATCCTCACGCGCATTCTCTGGCTTTCGGGCTGTGAGCCTGGGCTTAATCAGGGCGGCGAATGCGATTCTTATTCGCGTTACATTTATCTCCACGGCACGCCGGATGAAACGTCGCTTGGGATCCCCGGTTCGCGCGGTTGTATCCGCCTACGCAATGCCGATGTTATTGCGTTATTTGATCGTGTCGAGATCGGGTCCCCAGTTGTCATTAGCGAGTAAACGGGACGGAATACCGTTTCTCATGTCAACCGAATTGACGCCGGCGCGTTATTACGCGTAATGGCCCTAATTTCGGGGTCTAAAGCGGAGTATCGAGCAATGACTAAGCTGTGGATTTGCGGCATCGCTGCCTTGATTTTGACCGGCACGAGCGCGATGTCATTGGCTGGTGATTTACCGGATCGCGGAGACCGAATTCAGCAGCGTCTGGATGCCCGTGGTGATCGCATCGAAGCCCGGAAAGACGCGCGTGGCGATGCGATTAACGCGCGACTTGATAAGCGTGGAGAACGTATTGAACAACGCTTTGACCGGCGCGCCGATCGCGCGGCGGCGTCTGGTCACGACGCAGCAGCGGCACGGCTGGATGCCAAGGGCGAGCGAATCGAAAATCGCTTGGATGCGCGTGGCGATCGAATCGACACGCGATTGGACCGCCAAGGCTCGCGAATCAATCAGCGCTTGGACAAACGGGGCGATACGATCGACCGCCGTTTTGACCGCCGCCAGGCGCGTCGCTCGCGTTGAGACGAATGGGCGTTTGACCGTTCAAGCGTAGAATGCCGCGGGTCAAATTTATAACACTGGGGAGCGCACGCTGGATAACGAGCCGGCCTTGGCGGCCTTTCTCGCGGATGTCGAACGTCGAGCCTTTAAGATTGCGCACTACGCGGTGCACGATACCGAGCACGCCCTCGATATCGTGCAAGACGCAATGCTGAAGCTGGTCGCCAATTACCGCGAACGTCCACCAGAAACGTGGCCGCCGCTGTTCTATCGGGTGCTTGAGCGACGCATCCTGGATCATCATCGCCGTAGCGCGGTACAGCATCGCGTGTTGTCATTTTTCGGATTTGGCGACGGCGGCGAGGACAATGACGAAACGCCGCCGATCGAGCGCGTCGCGGACACGCCGGCAGCTCAGCCTGAAGTACGCCTCGCCGTGAACGAGGATCAGGCACGGTTGACGCGCGCGATTAAATCGCTACCGTTGCGCCAGCAGCAGGTGGTGTTATTGCGCGATTTTGAAGGCCTCGACGTGAATCAAACCGCGACCGCGATGGGCTGTTCGGCCGGCAGCGTGAAAACGCATTATTTTCGTGCACTCCACGCGCTCCGCGCGGCGCTCGGGGAGGATCG
>JAYUEZ010000316.1:0-1785 GCA_043738965.1 Gammaproteobacteria bacterium | reverse complement strand
CTCGGTGTGGTCCCGCGTTAGGCCGAGAAATGTGCGTTCGAGCGCCGAGTCGCCTACTTTAAGCTCGCGCAAGCCCCAGCCATGTTGCCACGCGGCCGCACTGATCGCTTCGGCGGCGCGATCGAAATCATCAACTTCGATTTCAAATTTACCCGCGCCGAGCTCATGCACCGCGCTCACGGCGGTGAGCGCCGCCAACATCGCCCGCGGTGGGGCCGCGCGCAATTCAAGCGCTAGGCGGTGAGTGTCATGGTTTAACATTGCGTCGTAGACCATGCGGCCGTGGTGCAGGATTACCACGCGCGAACAAATGCTGGCGGCTTCCGCCAGTAGATGGGTTGAGAGCAGCACCGCGCGTTCGGTGCCTAGGGTGCGGATTAGTTCGCGCATTTCGTGCATCTGGGCGGGATCGAGCCCGGAGGTTGGTTCGTCGAGAATCAAGACCGCCGGGTCGTGAACGATCGCTTGCGCGATGCCGACGCGTTGCTGATAGCCCTTGGATAAATTCCGAATTAGCCGCGGCCCGACTGTAGTCAGGCCGCAGCGCGCTTTCGCCGCGGCAACAAACTCAGCGCGCAGCGCGGCCGGGACGCGATGCAACGCGGCGCAAAAGTCCAAATATTCATCGACCCGGGCTTCCGGATAGAGCGGCGGCACCTCGGGTAGATAACCGAGCACCCGTTTAGCACGCTTCGGATCGCGGGCGAGGTCGAAACCACCGAGCGTGACTCGTCCCATATCTGGCGCCAGCACGCCGGTAAGCATTTGTAGTGCGGTGGATTTCCCCGCGCCGTTTAAGCCCAGCAAACCTAGGACTTCGCCACGCCGCAGTGTGAGCGTTAAATCGTGGACCGCAACTCGCGCGCCATACCGCCGCGAGATGCCGTCTACCGTTAGAAGAGTATCCGACGTCATGTGGGCGGTATTATTAGAGAATGCACCAAGCGCTGGCTACTCTTGTCGCCGGCACTTGAGTACAAGGGTGAAAAAGGGTGAATTGACATGCGCCCGCCGTCGATTTGCACCCGACCACACGTATCAGCGATGATCACGCTACGGCTGGCCGAGCGTGTCGCGCCGCGTAACCCCGACTAGGTCTGATGGCAGGTGAAAAAATGTTAGCTGGATACTTTGCAATGCCGTGGTGGGGATACGTCCTCGTCGCGTTAGTGTTTACGCATATCACGATTGCCGCGGTCACGATTTATCTACATCGCAATCAAGCCCATCACGCACTCGATCTCCATCCGCTAGTCGCGCTTTTCTTTCGTACCTGGTTGTGGCTTACGACCGGCATGACCACGCGCAATTGGACGGCAGTACACCGCAAACATCATGCGTTTGTAGAAACCGTTGGCGATCCGCACAGTCCGCAATTGTTTGGGATCCGGAAAGTGCTGTGGCAGGGCGCCGAACTCTACCGCATCGAAGCCAAAAATGAACAGACGCGAGCAAAGTATGGGCATGGCACGCCCGAGGATTGGCTTGAACGCCACGTTTTTTTGCACGATCGCATTGGCATCGGCGCGATGCTTATCTTCAACCTCTGGGCGTTTGGCGCGTTGGGGCTCTCCATCTGGGCTATACAAATGGCTTGGATTCCGTTTTTTGCAGCGGGTGTCGTGAACGGAACTGGCCATTGGCGTGGCTATCGTAATTTCGAAACCAGCGACACCTCGACCAATATCACGCCGTGGGGCATCTTGATCGGCGGCGAAGAGTTACACAATAACCATCACGCTTTTGCCAGTTCAGCCCGTTTCGCGGTGAAATCCTGGGAGTTTG
>JAYUEZ010000315.1:0-4778 GCA_043738965.1 Gammaproteobacteria bacterium | reverse complement strand
GCACGGTCTCGTCATCGTTCACGTTCATGTCGACGCCGATGGGTTCAAGCCGCACGGAATAAGTCATAGGCAGGAACCGAGTTTAGCGACCGCGTCGGTACAAATAGAAGCTCTGAGGTGGGCGAAGAATCGATAAGACTTAATCATCAATTCTTCGCCCTTAAGTGCCGTTTAGATAGGCTTGCAAGTAAAGCCGGCGCGGTACTCAGCAATGTGCTTGTTGCGAGCTTCTGGTGTCATTGCCCGCAGATCCAATAAGGGGCTGCGTACTTCCAAGCCTTTAAAATGATCGAGCGTCCACATTTTGCTGTCGTCGAAGTGCAAATGCGGTTGCTGAATAACGGTATGACCGTCGGATCGCACAAAGCCAAGATCCGTCACGACATCGGCCAAATCCCAACCGTGATAGACCTCTTCCCATTGACGGCGACCGCTGAAGCGTCCCATCGCGGGGGTTTGCCGGCCATTGTATTCGCCAGCGAACGCGACCTTGTGGGTCCAGCGACAAATTTCCGAGCAGTACGTATAGAGCTCGCCTTCCACTTCATCGACACAGAAATCTTCGCGAATTAGAGCCGGCACATTGCAGCTCCAGCAGCGGTGCGGATAAACGTAGCCCGAATCGAGGTACATCAGCGGCGGTTGGTTCGGTAGGCTGGCTTTCACATAATTCTCCCAGTACGTGCCGAATTCGTTATACCAGCCAGGGTATTTCGCTTCAAACCAATCAAAATCTTTCGCCACCATGCCATCGATGCGCCAGAAGGCGACCGGCCAACCGAATGAGAAGAATTGCGCCACCTTGTGCACGTAATTCTTCTTGACGATACGATTCCAGGCCTCCTCGACATCTTCATGATGGATTTTCACGCCGTATTTTTCTAACGGCAGCATGTAGGTCCGGTAATAGTCGTCGAAAATCCAGCGATGCCAAAGTTCAGCGTAGGACTCTTTGTTCTTATCGCGGTCTTGCGTGCCGTACTCAATGATGGTGCCAATCGCCGCATCGACGATGGCGTGGTTCTGCCAAAACGCATAACGTAAATCGCGCTCGATCAAATCAAGATTTTCGGGCTCTTTGACGATCGACATCAGGAACGAGTGCCCGTTGCCGATATGGCGTGACTCATCGGACTGGACAGACAAAAAGATGGTCGGTAGTGCGTAGTCACCATTGCGCGCGGCTTCCGACGGCATCGCAACGAACAGGGTATTGGTAAACGCGGTTTCAGCGACTACTTGCAGATAGATATTGGTCGAAGTGACCGCATCGCCCGTGATGAAGCCTTCGCCGAACTGTCGCCCAATGGTCGTCGCATAACATTTACCGAACGCGGCTTCGGTGATATCGAAACCAGCCGGATCGATATAGTTTTCCATGTACCACTTTTTCAGGTTCATCTGGATCGTGGAGTGCCGGAACTCGTCGATCATTTGCATGGTGTAGCCAGTACGCAGATCTTCACCGGGCGCAATTTGCGATTGAATCGCCATCGATCGCGCCGCCGATATTTCTGGGAACGGAATGATGGCTAAGAACAGCTTCTGCCATTCGATCCAACGGGGTTCAACATTACGGAACATGTTGCCGCGCAGTGCCGCGTCCAGCGCGCCATAAACGCGGTTGTCCTTCTCTTCTTGCATCGGGAAGTAGGATCTAAGGACCTGCTTCATCGGGTCCTTAGGCGCTTTTTCAACTTTGTAGTCGGTCGGATATTTCAGCACTTCGGAGAAATAGGAGGGCGCCCATCCCAAATCCGCGATGCGCTTAGTCGCCTCGGTGATGGTGATTGTCTTCTGTTTGACGATCTTAGACAGGGTGAGGTTGGCAGACATACTCGTGCTCTCCGTGTGGCGGCTCGGCCGTACGATATACTTCCGGCAGGCGCCAACGCAAGCTGAGCGGAGTGTTATGACGAACCGTCCTGATTCGACCACCACCGAAGCCTCGCCCGAGAACGCCAAGACTCTGGAATCCGACCAGTCGGCAAGCGGCGACGGCCTAGCGGAAAAACAGCAGATGGTCGAAAAGCTCTTCCACCATACCAACCAAATCCTCGAAGAAAATAAGCGCGATCCCCTCCTTGTGGTGGAAGCGTTGGCGGCAATTTTGGTCCGCTATGCGGCCTTGCTTGGGCCGGTTGAACAAATGGACGACCGGTTAAGCGTATTGGAACGATTGATCGGGCAGGAATGTACCCAAATCAAGGATATCGCGAAATCCAAGCGCTACGAAAAGAAGCGCTAGCGGCGCGTAGGGGGATCAGCCCGAAGAGCGTAATCCGCCATTAGGACGTCGGGCCAATACGAATGTCGGATTTCGCGGCTGCGCCGCTGATCCAACCTACGGTGTTGGTTGATGGGGTTTTTCGCGCATGACGTAGCCAGCAAACGCGGCGGGCAATCGGGTCGTCCGATTACCATATGCGGTGTCCAGCTGTGCTTGAGTAAGACCTTCCGCCGCGCTCAAATCGGCATCTGAAAGATCGACACGATCCAAGATTGCACCAAACAGAATGGCGCGAATTAACACCGCGCCCCGCAAACTCGCGTCGGATAAATCGACCAGCATTAACTTCGTGGCGGTGAGATTAGCGGCATCGAGCACACATTCGCGCATTGTCCCGCCGGCGAGATTCGCATCACTCAAATTGGCGTCGCGCAGTTGCGAGCGTAAAAAGTTAGCGCCCAATAAATTAGTGGCACGCAATTGCGCTCCAATCGCGTCGGCAGCTTCGAAATTGGCGCCGGGGCTCACGGCTTTATTCAAGTTGGCGCCCACGAGCGTGGCATGCTCGAGATTGATGTTGACCATGCTGGCGCCTTCTAAATTCGCCTTTTCCAAATTAGCGTGGGCGAAATTGCTCTCGCGCAAATTTGCATTGAATAAACAAGCGCCGGGCAAATTGGCGTAGCGCAAATCCATGTGCAGAAAGCCGCTGTAAATGAGATTGGCGCCCAGCAAGTCGATTCTCGTGCCGCTGGTTCCGCTGGACTCCAACCACTCGCCATGCGCGGTAACCAAGCGCAACAATTCCTCTTCCGCAATCTTGCCGTGTTCCGCATCGCGGTCGCCAGTTAGCGAAAACGTCGACATCGTCTCCTCCTCGTCCTGTCAGCGGCCGCGACGATGGGATCATGTTGGTGGGCCATGAGGGACTCGAACCTTCAACCTACTGATTAAGAGTCAGTTTTTAATTGGTATATAAAGCTGAATTAGCCGCGATAGGCCAGAATAGGGATACTTGTGGGGACACGTAGTCCGCTTCTATGCGCCTGACGGCTCGCACGAACTCAGTCGTCCGAGATTGAGTATAACTTGCGCGCCATTCGACGTCCCGTCTCGGTGAGCTGTTGGCGCCGACGCTGATTTGAGGCATTTCCAAGGTGTCTGCCGAAGTTACATTGAGCCAGTCCGACCAGCCCAGCAGCCGTATCAATGTTGGTGATTAGACCTTAAAGGTTGGCTCAATCTGGCGTCGGCACGATGGCTCAATTCGAGGCCGGCGCCAACAGTTAATGGGTAAATTAGGCGTGGAACACGTCGTGATCTCGGCGGCCGACGTGAAGCGCCTGCCACCGAATATGTTTCTTACGGTGCAGGAACTCCCCGACGGCATACATTTGCGTTTCGTCGATGCGCCGACCGCCGATGCCATCGCGCGCGAAGAGGAACGCGAAGAGGAAGGGATAGTGCACTAAGGACAGTCGCCCCAAGTGGCAAGTAAATCCGCGCTCTCGCGTCAAGGGGCGGCGCAACTTCTAGGCCTGTAGCCACTTCAAGGTTTCGTCGAGGTCTGAAAAGAACCTGACCGTGAGCGTGCGCAGCTTTGCGATCATATTAATTAACTCTGAGAGATCATCCGGCTGGTAGTCGTAAAGGCAGAAGCCGACCCGCAACACGTGTGACTTTAGCGTGGCGATAAGCTTGCCATGGTCGTAGACATCGAGCGCTTGCGTTTCCCGGGTCGGGTGGTCCGCTTCGATTAGGACGCGGCGGGTATTGTGTTGCTCGCAGACAGGTACGACGGCCGCCCATAATCGCTGCATCGTTTTTAGCGAAATCTCGAACCCCGGCTCTAGTTCGATATGTAAGAAATAACGCCGGACGTAGAGCGTGTAATGGTCTTTCACTGAAACGCACTCCCCATGCACCGCCGGCCGTGGATCAGCCGGTCAGAGTGACAATTATCGGCGCGCGCGGACAATACTTAACGACGGTGGACGGCGCGGGTTCTCGTTCGAAGTGATCGCGTTGGCGCCCCTCTATACAGCACTAATCATCATCGTTTGAAAATCCCGAGATTTCTATGTGCAGCTGAATTCATTACACAACATGATCGGTCGTCTCAGCCGGTTAGTTATTTTGCCTGGACCGTTCGATTTATAACCTCGTCCTCTTGTAACTACCCCTTAAATCAGTGCCACGGAGTCGTAGAGAATTCTACCCTTGATGAAGGAAGGAGTTTTCGCGATGAGCAAAGCAAGATTGACCGAAACGCAGATCGTTAGGTTACTAAAAGAAGGCGAAGCCGGCGTGGCGGTGCCGGAGCTGTGCCGACGGCACGGCGTTGGCCACAGTACGTTCTACAAGTGGCGTTCGAAGTACGGCGGGATGGAAGCGTCAGATGTACGCCGTCTGAAAGAACTTGAAGACGAAAACGGTCGGCTCAAACGGAGGTATGCGGATCTCAGCCTGAAGCATCAAATGCTGGAGGAGATCGTGACAAAAAAGCGGTGAGGCCGGTGCGCCGCCGGCAGTGGGTTGAACACTTGAG
>JAYUEZ010000314.1:0-4804 GCA_043738965.1 Gammaproteobacteria bacterium | reverse complement strand
GTGTCCAGTAAGCGTCGCCGCTCGCATCGTGCTTGCCAAGATCGATCGCACGTAGCGCATCATTGGAATTCAGTTCTGGCCACGCCCGTTGCACGGCTTCGACTACCGCATCGCGCAACACGCCCGAGTCGTTGGCGAGCAGATCTTTCGCGGATTCTTCGCCAACCAACGGAACAGTGCCAAATTCCTCCTGTAGCCGGAGCGCGATATGCGCCTGCACGGCATAATCGGCGACGGTGACTGGACTGTAATCGTCCTTGGTCATGCGCCTAATCTGCTGATGGTCGGCCTGCACGTGCCGCGCGATTGCCGAAGCTTCGGCGACCGCGCGAAGCGCGATCCGTAGACGAGAGGCGGCGAGCGGCATGATGTGATGGTACCTTGGTTGCTGACTGGGGCGCTGCACCTTAAAGCGAGTTGCGAGGTCACGCAATGCACTCGACGACCAACTTCCCCTGGACCTCATTCGTGAGCGCTTAATTTAGGCCTTGCCGCGGATTCGAGAGCCGTGATGGTTAAAATAGACGGGAGTTTGCATAATCCAGCCAACGAGCGGAGGAACCCATGACGAGCGAAAAGATTTATCCGGTTACACCAGCCGCCGCGGCGCGCACCCATCTAACCGATGCGCGTTATCGCGCGTGGTACGCCGAATCACTCGCTGATCCGGACGCGTTCTGGGCCCGTCAGGCGGAGGAATTCGTGACGTGGACGCGACGCTGGGATCGCGTTTCCAATTGGGATTTCAACAGTGCAAATATTCGCTGGTTTGAAGGAGCAAAACTCAACGTTTGTTACAACTGCGTCGATCGTCACCTCGCGACACGTGGCGATCAAGTCGCGATTTTGTGGGAAGGTGACGATCCAAAGGACTCGAAGCATATAACGTATCGTGAATTGCATGCCGCGGTGTGTCGATTCGCGAACGCGCTTAAAGCCAAGGGCGTCAAGGCAGGTGATCGCGTGTCGATCTATCTGCCGATGATTCCAGAAGCCGCGTACGCGATGTTGGCCTGCGCACGCATCGGCGCCGTTCATTCCGTGGTGTTCGGCGGCTTTTCACCGGAGGCGTTAAAAGATCGCATCCTCGATTCCGATTGCCAAGTGGTGATTACCGCGGACGAAGGCCTGCGCGGCGGTCGTCCGATTCCGCTGAAAGCCAATACTGATCGGGCGCTCGAACATTGCCCGAATGTACACACCGTGTTTGTCGTCCAACGCACGGGGGGATCGATCGCGTGGCACACTGGGCGCGACGTGTGGTTTCACGAGGCGATCGCGACGGCGAGTCTTGTCTCCGCGCCGGAGAACATGGATACCGAGGCGCCGTTGTTCATCCTCTACACTTCCGGGTCGACAGGCAAACCCAAAGGCGTGTTGCATACCAGCGGTGGTTACCTGATGTACACCGCGATGACTCACAAATACGTCTTTGATTATCACGCGGGCGATATTTACTGGTGCACGGCCGACGTCGGCTGGGTTACGGGTCACTCGTATATTTTGTACGGCCCGCTCGCGAACGGGGCGACGACGTTGATGTTTGAAGGCGTACCAACGTACCCGGATGCCGGACGCTTTTGGCAGGTGATCGACAAACATCAGGTGAATATTTTTTATACGGCGCCAACCGCGATTCGCGCCTTGATGGGGCATGGCGATGAGCCAGTAAAACGCGCGACGCGAAAATCGCTACGCTTGCTCGGGTCGGTTGGCGAACCGATTAATCCGGAAGCGTGGGAGTGGTATTACAACGTGGTCGGCGACGCACGCTGTCCCGTGGTCGATACGTGGTGGCAAACTGAAACCGGCGGCATCTTGATTTCACCCTTACCGGGCGCACGGGCGCTCAAGCCGGGTTCAGCAACCCTGCCACTGTTCGGTATCGAACCGGCCCTGTTGGATGAGAAGGGTAATGAACTGCACGGCGCGACGTCCGGCGCGCTGGTGCTCAAACGTTCGTGGCCGGGGCAAATGCGTACGGTCTATGGGGATCACGAGCGCTTCAAGGAAACCTATTTCAAGATGTTCCCCGGCACTTATTTCACCGGGGATGGCGCGCGGCGGGACGCCGACGGGTATTACTGGATTACGGGTCGTATTGATGACGTCATCAATGTCTCCGGACATCGACTCGGCACGGCGGAAGTTGAAAGCGCGTTGGTTCTACACAATGCAGTGTCGGAGGCGGCGGTCGTCGGCTATCCGCACGACATCAAAGGTCAGGGTATTTATGCCTACGTCACGTTGATGCGCGGGATCGTTCCTTCCGAAATGTTACGTAAGGAATTGGCCGAACACGTGCGTCGCGAAATCGGCGCCATCGCTACCCCCGATGTAATCCAGTGGGCGCCGGGTCTACCCAAGACGCGCTCGGGCAAGATCATGCGCCGCATCCTGCGCAAAATCGCGGCAAACGAACTCGATAGCTTGGGCGACACCAGCACGCTAGCCGAGCCCGCGGTGGTTGACGATTTGGTTTTGCATCGTGCGACAACGTAAGCCGAAGCCGTACATCACGCGCGCTTCGGCCCGCGCCATGAGCGCGGCGTGGGAGGCGGCGGCCAAAGCTTGGGGTAATGGCGGTCTCGGCGTCGGTGCCGCGACGAACTTCGCTTCCGGCAGCAATTCATTCGAGAACTTCGCGCAACTATTTCAGCAAGATATCGGCGCAGGAATGGGCGCCGCGCCACATCTCGACGCCGCGACGCACTTCAAACACTTCGCGAAACTATTGCAGACGTATGCGGTGATGGATGGCGCTGATGGTGAAGATCGCGCCGAGCTTGGACCGCTCGTCGTCCGCATGGTGCGCGAGCTCAGGCGCCAGATCGCGCAGAACCAGGCGCTAGACATTGATCTGGGCGAACAGGCGGCGCGCTGGCTAGGTCTTTTTAGCCATCCGATTTTGGGCCCTGGCCGCGAAACTCACCGCCGTTGGCGTGTTGTCGCGAGTGCCTGGCAGGCGCATTCGTCAGCTGTGCAAACGCTCCGTACAGCTCACCTTGGAATTGTGGATTCGGCGCTTGCGCGCTTCGTCGCTCGCGTTGAAGAGACCAGTGGCGAACCAATCACTAGTTTGCGCGGGCTCTTCGATGAATGGATAGATTGCGCTGACGGCGTCTATCTCGACGCTGCTCGAACGCCAGAATTCGCCAAGCAGTACGGCGCCACGGTGAATTCGGCAGTGGTCCTGCGGCGCGCTTGGAGCGCTTGGCTGAACACGATGTTGGATCAGTTTGGCGTCTTCGACGTCGGCACGCTGGCTGGTGCAACGAGCGCCGCGGAATCCGCGCGACCGTCGAGCAACGAATTCGATCTAGGAAATCTCTCCGCGCGCGGCTGTAGGCCTTAGGCCGCTGTGCCGCGCATTAGCCTCAGCCTCGATGAATTAATAGCCGAACTTGACACGTTCGAAAAAAAGCTATCAGTGGCTGCGATGCGGTTGGCTAGCTGGCGCGACGAGGGTCCGGAGGCGACGCCACACGATGTAGTTTTTGCGCATGGCAAGGCCACCCTTTGGCACTTCCGCGCACAAGTGGAAGAAGTAAAAACGCCACCCGTATTACTGGTGTATTCGCTAGTTAATCGACCATATCTAGCCGACATTGATCCCGAACGCTCCGTGATTCGTGAGCTACTAACGCGCGGCGTCGATGTTTATCTCATTGATTGGGTGCCACCAACGCGGGCTGACCGCACCCATAGTCTCGCCGCGTATCTTGAAGACGATCTAGACAGTTGCGTCGAATTTATTCGCGCTAGTAGGGTGGTGAACAAGATTTATTTGCTTGGGATTTGTCAGGGCGGCACGTTCAGCCTTTGCTACAGTGCGTTGCATCCCGACAAGATCGCGGGTCTCATTACAACCGTTACGCCGGTCGATTTTCATACGCCGAACGATACGCTGGGAAATTTATTTCGACATGTCGATATTGATGAATTGGTCGAGACCTGCGGCAATGTTCCTGGCGAATGGCTCAATGCGGCGTTCATCGCACTTAAGCCGTTGCATACCACGCTCAAGAAATATCTTGATTGGATCGCCAACGCTGAAGACGATGCCGCGAACGCTGTGTTCTTGGCGACGGAGCGGTGGATCTTCGATAGCCCGGCGCTTGCGGGAACGGCGTTTAAGGAGTTTGCGCGCGCTTTCTATCATGACAACGCTTTAGCGCGCGGCGTTTTGCAAGTTGGCGGGCGACCGGTCGCGCTGGCTTCGCTGCGGATCCCAATCCTGAACATTTATGCGCGAGATGATCATATTGTGCCGCCAGCAGCGTCATGCGCGTTACGCGATTGTGTGAAATTAGCAAACTACACGGAACTTGAGCTACCGTGCGGTCACATCGGAATTTATGTCGGAAGCAAAGCGCGAACCTTGCTTGCAAATGCTATCGCTGAGTGGCTAGCGACACCGCAAAACCCTAAAGGTGCGCGCCGCCGTGGAGCGCCGAATGCGCGAGCCGGAATGCCAACTGGCGCGGCACGCCAAAAGACTCGGCTGGATAAAAAGCCCCCTTAGGTATTTGTGATCGCCACGAACACCTAAGGGAAGAGGGGAGGTCAATCGATAAAATTTACTGCAACGGCGACTAGGAAACTACGCTGCTTTACGCGCTTGCACACCCGGTACAAGCGTAGCGAACGAGCTACGCGCTTGCTCAAATGAGCTGCTGGCTTGGTCAGTAAACGCTTTTAGTCCTTGTTTGAACCAGGCGCGATATTCGATGCGCGAAGACGCCAGGATCTCGGTCGCTTCTTTGGTAGTAGCGACCACTCGCTTGCCATAGTCGCGCGCCAA
>JAYUEZ010000313.1:0-12731 GCA_043738965.1 Gammaproteobacteria bacterium | reverse complement strand
ACGTCGCGACCAGTTACTACTCGCGACTTAATCGCGGTACGCGCACCGACGTGGTTGATGTCTACGATGCACAAACGCTCAAGCCAAAAACCGAAATCGCAATCCCACCAAAACACGCTCAAGCCCTCCCGTACAAGGGCACGATTACGACGACCGCCGACGGCCGCTTTATCTTGGTTCAGAACGCGACGCCGGCGAGTTCGATTGCCGTGGTGGATCGCAAAGCAGCGAAATACGTCACCGAGATACCAACGCCTGGCTGCTGGAGCATTCTGCCGGCGCATGGTGCGAACCGTTTCACGACGGTGTGTGGCGATGGGACCTTACTCACGATTACCCTCGATGCCGCGGGCCAGCCAACGGATCAGCAACGGAGCGAACGCTTGTTCGATCCCGATCAGGATCCGATCTACAGCCAAACCGAGAACGACGGCGACAATTATTGGTTTCTATCGTTTAACGCGCGCCTCTACAGTGCAAACTTAGGGGCAGCCAAGGCGAGCATCGGACCCAGTTGGTCGTTGGTCGATGACACCGATAAACAGAAGAATTGGCGTCCCGGCGGTTATCAGCCGTTCGCGTATCACGCGGCCACGCACCACCTCTATGTGGCCATGCATCCCGATGGCAAGGAGGGGAGTCACAAAGATCCCGCCGCCGAAATCTGGAGCTTTGATGTGCGTGCCAAGCAGCGAATCGAGCGGGTCGAGGGTAATCACGTCATAGCGCTTGCGCTTAGCCATGAAGCGTCGCCGAAGCTGTTTGGAATCGATCCATTGTCGGCAGGACTGGTGCGTTACGACACGACGCCTGCGCTTAAGTTTGGTGGGCGACTCAACGGCTTTGGCGAAGATCCCATCCTGATCCAGATGCAACCGTGAGCGCTGTATTGCATCTGGCCGATCCGGTGGTGGGGGCCATCGTGAGTTTCACGCTGGCGGCGATATTTCTGACCGGCGCGGTGGACAAGCTGAAAGCGCGCGACGTTTTTGTTAGCGTGGTGCAGGCCTACGGTTTACTGCCGATTCCGTTGGTTGTCGTCTTCTCATTCGTGATCATGGCGGCCGAACTGCTGATCGGCGCGGCGCTGCTGGTCCCCGCGACCTGGCCGTTTTCGCAGACTGCGGCGCTTGGTCTGCTTACGATCATGTCCGGCGCCATCGTCATTAATTTATTACACGGCCGCACCGAACTTGACTGCGGTTGTGGCGGCGCGAGTGCCGATCAACAACTCTCGTGGGGCTTGGTGTTACGCAATATAGGTCTGGGCGCGCTGATTACGCTCACCTTGATGCCGGTGCACGCGCGCGCCTTAACACGACTCGACTATGCGACCATGACGGTCGGGACTCTGGCCCTATTTGGACTTTACGCCACGACCAATCAACTTCTCGCCAACGCGCCGCGTGTGGCGAGCCTGAGATTTTAACGATGGTTGAAGCTTTACTGTTGGCGGTTGGCGTTTTGTCGATACTCGTTGTGTGCTTGATCGCCGCCGTGTTTGCGCTCGCGCGCCAGGTGGGTATTTTGTATGAACGAATTGCGCCGGTCGGTGCGTTGACCATGGATGCCGGACCGAAGGTCGGTGAACTCGCGCCGCTGTTTAATTTATCCGGTCTGGGCGGGCAGACCGTTGAACTCGGCCGCACGGCGGCCGCGAGCACCTTATTGTTCTTTCTGTCGCCAACCTGCCCCGTGTGCAAGAAATTATTACCAGTTTTGAAATCAACTGCCCACAGCGAGCGAAGCTGGCTGCGGCTGGTATTCGCGAGCGACGGCGACCTGGCGGAGCAAACGCTTTTTTATCGCAGCGCGAAGCTTGAGGACTTCCCTTATGTCGTGTCGAGCGAACTCGGCCTGGCGTTCAAGGTCAGTCGTTTGCCGTATGCCATTCTGATGGACGAGACAGGACGGATTCGAAGCAAGGGGCTGGTCAATTCGCGCGAACAGATCGAAAGTTTGTTCAACGCCAAGGAGCTCGGGGTGGCGACGGTCCAGGAGTTTTTAGGCGCCGCCCAGAACGCATAATCAGCACGTATAACACTTAACGCCGTTACGGCGATGATGAATTGGTAGGAGAGTGGCTATGCAATGGTTGGATAATTATTTTGAACGTAAGACGCGCGAAGTCGCGCAACTCACATCTCGCCGCAACGCGCTTATTACCGTCGGCAAGGTGCTGATTGGGGCCGGCGCGCTATTCCCCATTCTGCCGTTCGATCGCCAGCCACTGGCCGCGCCATCAGGTCCTGGACAGGAAGGCGAACACGGCGGGGCCTCGAGTGATCCCAACGTTGACACCAGCTGCGAGTACTGGCGATATTGTGCGCTCGACGGCTTCCTCTGCACCTGTTGCGGCGGCTCGATTACTCAGTGTCCGCCGGGCGCGGAGGTCTCCAAAGTCACCTGGGTGGGGACCTGTCAGAACCCGAACGATGGTAAGAACTATCTCATCAGTTACAACGACTGCTGTGGTGTCACTGCCTGCGGTCGTTGCATGTGTAACTACAACAAGGGCGAACGCCCGGCCTACCGCATGGGCGTACATAACGACGTGAACTGGTGCATGGGCAATAAGGTCAATGCCTATCATTGCACGGTGGCAGTCGCGCTCGGCGTGGCGGAAGCGCGACCAGCCGCCTGAGCTGGCCCCGTTCGCGCATGGCGCTAATTTCCAAAGCACTCGCCGCCGGGTGCGCGCTCGGCGCATCACTAGGCATTAGTACCGTGGCGTGGGCGATGGACTATGCGCGCCAGAATTACATTCTGCACTGCGCCGGGTGTCATCAGCTCGATGGTCGCGGCAGCGCCGCGAATGACGTGCCGACGCTACATCACATCCCCGGCATGTTTGTCGCGATCGCGCGTGGCCGCGAATTCTTGGCGCAGGTGCCCGGGATTATTTATTCGCCGCTATCCAATGCCGAGGTCGCTGAAATCTTGAATTGGATGCTTGGCGAATACAACAAAGACGAGCTGCCGAAAGATTTCGCACCCTATACCGCCGCCGAAGTTGGCAAATATCGCGCGATCCGGCCTGCGAGCATCATGGGCGTACGTGCTCAAGTACTGACTGAACTCACCCAGCGCGGGATTACCGTCGACTACCAGGCGCATTAGGGAAGCTCTGCAAAAGGTAGAGCTTCCTTAAGGCACAGGGAGGTGCCACCATTTTCGATGGTTGCAAACTATTGAAAATGAAGGGAAGCAAAAATCATACTTTTTGCTTCCCGTACTCTGAAAAGTCCAGGATGGACTTATTCAGAGTCTCTTTAGCGCCGTCGACAATCTTTCGCGCTGATCAAGTGCGACACCGACAAGCGCCGCACCGTCATGGCGCACTCACCCCGGCCGATGTCATTCATACTGAGCTGATGAGAGAGGTGTGGCTATGGCGTTTCGCCATTCTCGGTGCGCTGGCACGCTTCTCGCTACGAACCCAATGACAAGGGGAATAGACGCTGGAGGTCACTCAGCGCATTCAACTCAATAAGGTCGCTAGGGTTCCGGCGCGCGAGCGTGACTGGTCCGAGAGCAACCGACCTCGCTTCGAGGTTACACGGCGGGATAAAAGCCCGGGAGATCGTTTAAGCGCGTTACGCGGCGCCAACCGCGTGAGTGTCGTTCTCCTTAGGGCTTGTGCGTCGTAACTTTGAAGGGAGAGTATTCATGCATCATTCCGCTGGATTGAGAAATCGACTCGCCGCCTTGCTAATGGTCGGCGTCGCCTTGTGGGCGCAAAGCACCTATAGCGTAGCCGACGAGGCAAAACCAAAATTTCGTGTCGCCTGGACGGTGTATGTCGGATGGATGCCGTGGGATTACGCCGTGCAGTCCGGCATCATGAAAAAGTGGGCAGACAAACTGGGCATCGACGTCGAGATCGTCCAACTAAACGACTACGTCGAGTCCATCAATCAATACACCGCCGGCAAATTTGACGGCTGCGTGATGACCAACATGGACGCGTTGACTATCCCTGCCGCGGGCGGCGTCGACTCAACGGCCTTGATCGTCGGCGATTTCTCGAACGGCAATGACGGCGTGGTGTTAAAAGGCAAGGATAAGCTCGCCGACATCAAAGGACAGCACGTCAATCTGGTCGAACTTTCGGTGTCGCACTATCTATTGGCGCGCGCGCTGCAGAGTATTAAGGCCTCCGAGAAGGACATCAAAGTCGTCAACACCTCGGACGCCGACATAGTCGCTGCCGCCAGCGCGAGCGATACCACGGCCCTGGTTACCTGGAACCCGCAGCTCTCCGAAGTGAAGAAACTGCCGACCGCGCATGAGGTGTTCAATTCGAGTCAGATCCCGGGTGAAATCATCGATCTGATGGTGGTGAATTCGGCCAAACTAAAAGCCAATCCCAAACTCGGTCAGGCGTTGGTCGGCGCGTGGTACGAAATCATGGGGTTGATGTCTAGCCCATCACCCGCCGGTGTCGCGGCGCGAACCGCGATGGCCAAGGCCTCGGGCACTGATTTAGCCGGCTTCGAATCTCAGCTCAAGACCACTCGGATGTTTTACACCCCGGCCGAGGCCGTCAAATTCACGCAGAGTCCGGCGCTTGCTAACACCATGCAGCAAGTCGCTGAATTTTCTTTTGCGCATGGCTTGCTTGGCGAGGGCGCGAAGAGTGCCGATGCAGTGGGGATCGCAACTGCGGCGCGCACGGTCGGCGCGGGCGCGAATGTGAAGCTACGCTTTGACGATTCCTTTATGCGGCAAGCGGTGGCGGTCAAACCGTAAGCCCGCGGCGGTTACCCCGATGCGTAAGCTCATTAACTGGCGGCCAGCGAAGGGCACGCTTGCGGCGCTTGGCTGTGCGCCATTTATGCTGGTGGTGATCGCTTATATGGTGGCCTCTCAGGCGCGTCTCGCGGCGAACCCAAACGATAAAATGCTGCCGGCATTCGCGAGTTTCGGCGCCGCGATCACGCGGGTCGCGATCGAACCGGATCAGCGCACCGGCGAACGGCTCCTGTGGGTGGACACTACCGCGAGTTTGCGACGCCTCGGGCTTGCCATTGCGATCAGTGCGGTCATCGGTCTCACCTTGGGAATTGCGCTTGGCGCCTTGCCGATCGCTGGCGCGAGCTTGTCACCGCTGGTGGCTGGCGTGTCGTTAGTCCCGCCGCTCGCCATCTTGCCGATTCTTTTTATCGTGGTGGGCCTGGGCGAACTGTCTAAAGTGGTCTTGATCTGTATCGGTATCACGCCTGTGATCACCCGCGACATTGAACAACGCGTGCGTGAAATTCCGCGCGAACTCATCGTTAAGGCGCAAACGCTTGGCGCGTCGACCTGGCAGATCCTGCTGCGGGTGATCCTGCCGCAAGCCTTACCACGCTTGGTGAGCGCGCTCCGTCTTGGCCTGTGCTCGGCGTGGCTATTTTTGATTGCGGCGGAGGCGATTGCGGCCGAAAGTGGTTTGGGCTATCGGATATTTTTAGTGCGTCGTTACCTCGCGATGGATGTCATCCTGCCCTATGTGCTGTGGATTACGGCCGTCGCTTATCTCACTGATTGGGTGCTCGGTTGGATTGCGCGGCGCGCATTTCGTTGGCACTTCTTGGGGCAACTGCAGTAGCGTGGCCTTTCTCGAACTCACCAACGTGTGGCAGGAATACCTTGACCAGGTCGTGTTGGAGCGCTTGAATCTGACGCTCGACGCTGGCGAATTTTGTGTGGTCGTTGGCGCGTCGGGTTGTGGGAAAAGTACCTTCTTGCGGTTATTGCTCGGCGAGGAGCGTCCGTCGCGCGGTCGCATCATGCTGGACGGCAAGCCCTTGCGCGATGAACCCGACGCGGCGCGTGGGGTGGTCTTTCAACGCTATTCGGTATTCCCGCACTTAACCGCGCTCGGTAATGTGCTGGTCGCGCTGGAATTCAAACAGGCGCCCCTGACGGCGCGCTTATTCGGCCGCTCGCGGCAAGGCGCGACAACCCGGGCGCACGCGATGTTGGCGGCGGTGGGCTTGGGGGCCGCCGCCACGCGCTATCCCTGTGAACTATCCGGTGGCATGCAGCAACGCCTGGCCTTGGCTCAGGCGCTTATTGCCGAACCGCGCGTGCTGTTACTCGATGAGCCGTTCGGTGCGCTCGATCCAGGAAGCCGCGCCGACATGCATGTGCTGGTACGCGACCTGTGGCGCCAACATGGCCTTACCGTCGTCATGGTCACCCACGATCTAAAAGAAGGCTTTTCGCTCGGCACGCGTTTACTGGTGTTCGATAAGGTGCGACATGATCCGCAAGCGCCGAACGCCTATGGCTCGCGCGTGACCTACGATCTGAAGTTACGAGCTAACCCGCCAACACCGATGGCGCACGATAACCACCCGGTGGCGTCACGCCTGGCTAGCATCGCTCCAGGACAGGCCGCACCAGGCTAAGCACAAGGAGTTTCCGAATGTCTCCCGATCAATCACCGGTGGTCCGCCGGGAACCTATTCCCGGTGGCCGCGCGTGGTCGGTGATCCTGCGTCGTGGTTTCGCCTTACGATTAACGGATATCGAGGGCGGCGCGAATTGCAGCGCGCTGTTCTTTAACGCCGACGCGCCGCTCGAACGTTACAACCTGGCCGATACCCTGAAAGCGCAACATACGGCCTATCTCACTCGCGGCCATGTCTGCTATTCGGACATGGGCCGCATCCTCGTGTCGATCACCGAGGACACGCTGGGCTGGCACGATGCCTTGTGTGGCGTGAGTACCGAGGCCGAAGTGCTTGCCCAATTTGGCGCTCAGCGTTACCAAGAAGCGCGGAATGCGTTTCAGCGCAGCGGCGAGACCTTGTTTTTGATCGAGCTGGGGAAATGGGGCTTGGGCGTGCGTGATCTCGTTGCGAATGTGAATTTTTTCAGCAAGGTCACGGTGGATGAAGCGGGCAGTTTGCACTATCAACCGGGACATTCGCGCGTCGGCAGCAGTGTCACGTTGCGCGCGGAAATGAATACGCTGGTCATCTTAAACACGGCGCCGCATCCGTTGGATCCCGCAACCTCTTGGCAGCCGCGTTCAATTAACTGCGCAATCACCGTGGCGGAAGCCTCCGTCGACGATCAGTGCCGGTTGTCGCGGCCAGAAAATGCGCGCGGCTTTGCCAATACCGCGCGCTATCACAGTCAGTGCGATCACCCGCACGTTAAGCCTTAAGACGGAAGGGCGAACGATGGAATTGGTAACCAGTGCGCGGACTCCAACGACGGCGGTATTGGACGTGATCGTGCCCGCCGGCGAACCTTGGACCACGGTCTTGAAAGCCGGGCAGGTTTTGCGGATTTTGGATCTCGAAGGTAATCAAGCCGTCGACACGCTTTTCTTCAACTTCAATGATCCGCAAGAACGTTATAGCGTGACGCATACCGTGCGCTCGCAACGCGCGCTCTACCTGGGTTACGGGTCTCGGCTGATGTCGAATGCGGGTAACGTCATGCTGACCGTCGTCGCCGATACGTGTGGCCGTCACGATACGCTGGGCGGCGCCTGCGCGGCCGAGAGCAATCAAGTGCGCTATGCCCTCGATAAATGGCCGATGCATAGCTGCCGGGATAATTTTCTGTTGGCCTGTGCGACGACGCCTTACGGTCTCACCAAACGGGATCTCGTCTCGAACATCAATTTTTTCATGAACGTGCCGGTCACGCCGCAGGGTGCGTTGACCTTTGAGGACGGGATCTCGGGCGCCGGTAAATACGTTGAATTGCAGGCGGCAATGGACGTGATCGTGCTCGTCTCCAATTGCCCGCAATTGAACAATCCCTGTAACGCCTATAACCCGACGCCAGTGCGAATGCTGGTGTGGGACGCGTGAATCGTTCCACGCCGGGTTAACCATGTTCAAGAAAGTATTGATCGCCAATCGGGGGGCTATCGCGTGTCGAATCGCGCGCACGCTCTGCAAGCTCGGCATTGAGCCGGTGATGGTCTATACGCATGCTGATTCGAGTTCGCTGCATGTGTCCGAAGGCAGCGCGCCGATTTTGATTGGCGAGGGACCCGCGCTCGATTCGTATTTGAATGTCGATAAGATTATTACGGCAGCGCGCACCAGTGGCGCGGAAGCAATCCATCCGGGTTACGGATTTCTCGCCGAGAACGCGGTGTTCGCCGAGGCCTGTGGCGCCGCGGGGATTCATTTCATCGGGCCAACCCCCGAGCAACTGCGTGCGTTTGGCTTGAAGCATACGGCGCGCGCCCTGGCGCGGGCGGCCGGGGTGCCGCTGTTACCGGGCACCGAATTATTGGCTGATTGCGCGGCTGCGTGTAGCGCGGCGGCCGGTATTGGTTATCCCGTCATGCTAAAGAGCACGGCCGGCGGAGGTGGAATTGGCATGCGCGTGTGTCGCGACGAGGGGGCGTTGAACGCGGCATTTGAAAGTGTGCAGGCGCTGGCCCAACGCAACTTTGCCGACGGTGGGGTGTATTTAGAACGCTATATCGAACACGCCCGTCATCTTGAAGTTCAAATCTTCGGCGACGGGTTGGGGCAGGTGGTGAGCTTGGGTGAGCGCGATTGTTCGCTACAACGGCGTAATCAAAAAGTAGTCGAAGAAGCGCCGGCGCCGAACCTCGATGCGACCACCGTCGCCGCGCTTGCCCACCACGCGGTCGCGTTAGGGAAGCGTGTCGCGTATCGCTCGGCCGGCACGGTGGAATATGTGTTCGATGCCACCACGCGCGAATTCTATTTCCTCGAAGTTAACACCCGCCTGCAAGTAGAGCATGGGGTCACCGAACTCGTCACTGGCGTTGATTTAGTCGAATGGATGGTGCGTCTTGCCGCGCAATGCTTGCCGCCGCTTACCGCGCTTACGCCTCACGTTCGCGGTCATGCCATGCAAGTGCGGATCTACGCCGAGGATCCCGCGAAAAATTTCCAACCATCGCCGGGCCTTCTGACCGACGTGAGTTTTCCGACCGGACCACGCTGTGATACCTGGGTGACGCGCGGGACTGAAGTCTCGCCATTCTACGATCCCATGCTCGCCAAGATCCTCGTGCACGCGGTGGATCGAACCCAGGCGCTCGCCGATCTCGGGGCAGCATTGGCGATGACCCGCATCGCGGGCACGGAGACCAATGTCGACTATCTACGCCAGGTGCTGACTGCCGACGCCTTCGTCGCGGCGACCCACACCACCGCGACCCTCGGCCAGTTAGCCTTCCAACCGAAGACCGTCGATGTGCTCGCGGCCGGCACTGACACCACCGTTCAGGACTATCCCGGACGCGTTGGATATTGGGCGGTCGGTGTCCCGCCGTCGGGGCCAATGGACGATTACGCATTTCGGATTGGCAACGCCTTGTTGAAAAACGAGCCGCGCGCTGCCGGCCTTGAGATGACGATCACGGGCGCGACTTTGCGCTTTAATGTCGGCACGACGGCCTGTCTGACCGGCGCCGCGATGGCAGCCACCCTCGACGGCGTCGCAGTGCCCTGGTGGCAACCCTTTCCGATCGCGGCGGGCGCGCTATTGAAAATTGACGGCCTGGTCGCGGAAGGCGCCCGT
Source organism: Gammaproteobacteria bacterium (assembly GCA_043738965.1). Classification (GTDB taxonomy): domain Bacteria; phylum Pseudomonadota; class Gammaproteobacteria; genus CAIKBL01. Next base: position 3,212 of record JAYUEZ010000313.1, on the reverse strand, counting down.
GCCTATCTCATGATTCACGGCGGGTGCCAAGTGCCGCCGTATCTCGATAGCCGCGCCACGTTTACCTTGGGCCGCTTCGGCGGTCACGCCGGACGCGCGCTGCGTGCCGGCGACGTATTACATATAGAACCAGTCGCGTCACCGGCCGCGTATCCGCCATTGCCTCGCGCAATGATTCCCTCCTTCACCGGGATGCGCGAATTGCGCGTGATGTACGGCCCCCATGGTGCGCCCGATTTTTTCACCGACCATGACATCGCGGTTTTTTTCGCGACCGAGTGGGAAGTGCATTACAACTCGAGCCGTACTGGTGTGCGGCTCATCGGACCGAAGCCGACGTGGGCGCGGGCCGATGGTGGCGAAGCCGGATTGCATCCGTCGAATCTCCATGACAATGCGTATGCGATTGGCACTGTGGATTTCACCGGCGATATGCCAGTGATTCTGGGCCCCGATGGTCCGAGCCTGGGCGGCTTCGTATGTCCGGCCACCGTCATCGCGGCCGATCGGTGGCGGCTAGGTCAATTGCGCGCCGGCGATAAGGTGCGGTTCGTGCCGGTCGATGACACGACTGCCAAAATATTAGAACTCGCGCATGAAGCCGCGGTGACGACGTTGATAAAACTTCCGGCCGAGTGGGCGCCGGCGACATTGGCGGATCCGGTGCGTCGCCGGATTGAGTCGCCACCACATCCCATCGGTGTGACCTACCGACCCGCCGGCGATCAGTATTTATTGATCGAATACGGACCCCAAGTACTCGACATCACTCTGCGTTTTCGCGTGCAGGCGCTGCTCCGGCTCATCGAGGCGCAAGGCTATCCCGGCATTCTTGACCTTACGCCCGGCATTCGCTCGTTGCAGATTCATTACGACCGCCGTCTGTCATTGCCGTTTTTGTTGCGCGAACTCGAGTCTCTGGAACCCGAGTTGGACGCCAAGCAGATTGAGACCGTGCCGAGCCGGATCGTGCAACTACCGCTGTCATGGGATGATCCGGCGACGCGGCTCGCGATCGAACGTTATATGCAATCGGTACGTAACGATGCGCCCTGGTGTCCGAGCAATCTTGAGTTTATTCGGCGGATCAATGGACTCAGATGCGTGGACGACGTGCACGCCGTGGTGTTTGCCGCCAACTATTTGGTACTCGGCTTGGGTGACGTTTATTTAGGCGCGCCGGTCGCGACGCCGCTTGATCCGCGGCATCGTCTGGTCACGACCAAATACAATCCCGCACGCACGTGGACGCCGGAGAATGCCGTTGGCATTGGCGGTTCCTATTTGTGCATTTACGGAATGGAGGGGCCGGGTGGCTATCAATTTGTCGGTCGGACCGTGCAAATGTGGAATCGCTTCCGGGTGACGCCGGAGTTCGCGCAGCCATGGATGCTGCGTTTCTTCGATCAAATTCGGTTCTTTCCAGTGTCCGCCGAAGAACTCAAGCAAATTCGCGAAGACTTTCCGCACGGCCGGTATCGCTTACGGATCGAAGACACGGAATTCAGTTTGCCCAGGTATCAACGGTTTCTCGAGGAGGAGCGAAGCGGCATCGCCGGATTCAAATCCAGGCAACAAACGGCATTCAATGAAGAGCGTCAGCGCTGGCGCGTCGCGGGCCAAGATTTAGTCGCGGAGGGCCCGGGTTTAAGCCAGGGTGCGGCCCCGCCAACAACGGACAATCGACGCGCCTTGGCCGCTCACGAGCGCGCGGTCGCGACCCAGGTTCATGGCAGTGTCTGGCAACTCAAAGTGGTACCCGGACAGCGCGTTAAAGCGGGCGAAATACTGGCGGTCATTGAATCGATGAAGATGGAGATCGCCGTCATCGCCGAAGAAGTCGGCACGGTGACTGAACTTCTCTGCGGTCCTGGTACACAAGTCAGTCCCGGCCAGCCACTCATCGTATTGTCCACCCCATGAACGCACTTGATTTACGCCTGACCAGTTTGCGGGAACGGTATCTCGCGGGGACACTCGCGCCAGCGCGATTGTGCGCGGAAATCGCCAAGCGCTGCGACGCGACGGTCGCTGATAATATTTGGATCCACCGCCTGACTAGTGACGAACTCGCACCGTACTTGGCGCGACTTAAGAGCATGGATCCGGCGACGCTGCCACTCTACGGGATCCCATTCGCCATCAAGGACAATATCGATCTCGCGGGTATTCCAACGACCGCCGGATGCCCGGCGTTTGCGTATGTGCCGGCCAGTTCCGCGTTCGTGGTCGAGCGGTTGATTGAAGCTGGCGCAATTCCGATCGGTAAAACCAATCTCGATCAATTCGCGACTGGCTTGACTGGGACGCGGTCGCCATTCGGTGCGACGCGGAATGCGTTTAATCCTAACTATATCGCCGGGGGATCGAGCGCGGGATCAGCGGTCGCCTGCGCAAAAAATTTGGTCAGCTTTGCACTTGGTACCGATACGGCGGGATCCGGACGCGTCCCGGCGGCGTTTAATAACTTGATCGGGGTCAAACCCACGCGCGGCCGTCTGAGCGCACGCGGTGTCGTGCCCGCTTGCCGCTCACTCGACACGGTGTCGATTTTTGCGCGCTCGCTCCAGGACGCAGCGGCGGTGTTGCAGGAGGCGAGCATCTTTGATCCCGACGATCCGTACGCGAGGCCCGTGGAGGCAGCGGGATCGGTACACGAGAAGTATCGCGTCGGGGTACCGCGTCAGCTCGAATTTCGCGGCGACGCCGACGCCGAACGCTTGTTTCGACAATTGCTCGAACGACTGCGGTCGCGGGGCGGAGAAATTATCGACATTGATTTCGCGCCGTTTCTTGCCGCGGCGCGCCTCCTCTACGCGGGCCCGTGGGTGGCGGAGCGTTATGCGGCGATTAAATCCTTTATCACCGAAGCGCCGGAGGCGCTGCATCCGATTACGCGCGCGATCATCGAACCTGCGAAAAGCCGGACGGCGGTCGAAGCCTTCGAAGCACAATATGAACTGCAAAGGCTGAAGCGTACGACTGATACGATTCTGGCGGGGCTCGATTACGTGCTGACGCCGACGACACCGACCATCTTTACGTTTGAGGAACTGGCGCGCGATCCCATCGAATTGAACAACGCGCTGGGTCATTACACGAATTTCATGAACTTGCTCGACTATGCGGCAGTCGCCGTGCCGAGTGGAATTGGTAGCCACGGTGTGCCCTACGGTGCAACGTTGTTTGGTCCGGCGCACAGTGACGAGAGG
>JAYUEZ010000312.1:0-4828 GCA_043738965.1 Gammaproteobacteria bacterium | reverse complement strand
TAACCATTTGTGTAACAATTTAACCGCCTGCATGGCATCCACCTCGCGACCTAATTGACTTGGTAATCGATCAGATCGCTGGATGCTGTGTAGGTTCCATCACGCTTAACTATTTGTTATCTATCACTTTTTCCCGGGGAGCGCTCAGACACTAACCACGATTAATTGCATTCGGGCCGGGACCAACACGCGGCAGCGCAATGTCACAGATTTCCAATACTTCCGGCGGACCCGGGCAACTAACGACAACGGCGCGCAAAAGGTGGCCTGCCAGTTCAATGTTGATTCGAGTGTAGACTATTTTGTATTCCACCCTTTCGCGTGACCTAACTTTCCGTATCTCAATAATCGAAAATCGCGAATAGCGTGTTGGTCGGCGACAGACAGGTGGTCAATACATGCCGTGTAAAAACACCGCAATCCGTTGTTGCGACCGCGAGCGCAGCGTGGTGGGAAGCAAGCCATTTCGGTGTTGAAACAATGCCTAATGGATTTCCACGTCGCGCTCCTCGCAAAAACTTTTTCCACGGCCTGATCGGCGAGAACATTTTGCTGAGAATAGCGTAACGCCCGAACCGCGCACGCAGAACGCCGCGGTTAACGTGCGCCGGTCTTCGACTCAATCGCGCTGCGCTCACGCGTTAGAATTAAGCGGCTGATCATCCAACGACCGTCCACTAGTCGATATTCTTCCTCGTAGTGCCCATAGCCGTGATAGATCTCATCGGCGCTCTCGAGCCGATCGTATAGCGACCATAAGCCGGTTGCCGTCGTGGCACCTATGACGGTCACCTGCGGATCATGTCCGTGATGCGTGGAAATGATGTCCGCCAACAACGGGCTCAGAAAGCCAGCCACGGCTTTCCCACCTGTGAATACCCAGTCTTCTGGCGCAGGCTTGGTATCCCGCCGGCCATGTTGCTCGATCAGATTGCGCGCGTGCCGGCTATAGTCCACCAACGCGTCACGCGTGAACAGGCTAGCCAGCGCTTCCCAGTTCTTCGCATCCAGATGTTGGAAATATTTCGCCTTGAGCTGTTTGATCTCTTGGATGGCCAACAGCATTTGGACAGATTCCATCACAATCTCCTCTTAATCTGCCGTTTGCGGCAGCGATTACTCTCCACGATACGCCGGTCTGTCTGAGTGCGGGCGCGGCACCTGGTTGGTTATCTTATGCCACCCCTCGGGATTGCGCAGACCGGAATTCGCGCGCCGCGTGAGGTGCGTTGGCGGAAAGTCTGCAGCGGTTGCGTGATGTGGCTTCCTCCAGCATGGGGTTATCGCAGACACTACGCCCTGCGGCACGCGTACGGCCAGTCCCGAAGGCGCCACCATCCGCACACTGCCAGTCACGAGATCAAGAGGAGGTTCCGCCATGCATCCGCCAAGATTCGGCCTGTTTTTATTACCGAACGACGTCAGGGAAGCGATCACTGCGGCGCGGCGCGCCGAGGACGACGGCTACTACTCGATCTCCGTAAACGATCATTTTTACTCGCCGTTCGGCGGCGCACGCACGCCGCAGCTCGAATGCTTCACGGTGCTGACCGCGATGGCGATGGTGACGCGCCGCGTGAAGCTCGCCCCGGCGGTCGTCGCAGCCTCGTTCCGTTCGCCGTCGCTGCTCGCGAAATGCGCGACAACGCTCGATCACGCAAGCGAAGGGCGTCTCATCCTAGGCCTCGGTGCAGGTTGGCAGGTCAGCGAGTACGTCGCGCACGATTATCCGTTCCCGTCGACTCCGGAACGCGTCGAACAACTCGGCGAGCAGCTGCAGATCCTGAAGGCGCTGTGGGCACAGGAAACGCCCACGTACAAGGGCAAGTACTTCTCGATCACGGACGGCGGCAACAACCCGAAGCCGCTGCAACGGCCGGGCCCGCCGATCATGCTCGGCGGTTCGGCGCCGTCGATCCTAAAGCTCGCCGCGGAACACGCGACGGTGCTGAACATCATTCCGCCGACCTCGAACGGCAAGGACTTTCCGAACGATCCCGCCGCCACGGTGAAGTTTACGATGGACGTGATGAAGAAGAAGATCGCCACGCTCGGCGAGCTGATGAAAGCGAAGGGTCGCAAGCCCGACGAGATGGAACTCGGCGGTCTGCTGCTGCTCGGTATGTCGCGCAACCAGAGCGAAAGCAGCCTGCGCGACATGGCGAAGAACCTCGGCTTCCCGGACTACGCCTCGGCGCAGCGCTCGCCCGTCGCGTTGCTCGGCACACCGGCCGAAGTCCGCGATGAAATCGCGCGCCGCATCGCGGACACCGGCGTCACCTATTACATGATGTTCGCGGCGACCGACGAGTCGTGGTCGCTGTTCTCGAACGAGGTGCTGCCTCATTTCGCGCGCTGACTGTAGGGAGACGCGATACGCCGGCCAGGCTGAACGGGAAGTTTTGGCGCCGGCCATTTTCCGGTAACGGTCCGCCACTCCCGACCGGGGATTCAGCCTTGCCGCGCACGGTAGAGCTTGGTGCTCTCGACCATCACGACCGCCGAGACCACCAGCGCTATTCCGCCGAGCTGGACCGGACCGAGTCGCTGGTCCAGTAGTAGATATCCTAGCAACACACTCGTCACTGGTTCGATGTTCATGAACAGCGACGCTTTGACCGGCCCGATCTGCGCCAGCACGACAAACAACGAGATGATGCCGAACGAGTAGAAAATCGCCGAACCAAAGAACGCGGCCCACGACTGCGCGGTCTGCGGCAGCCCGACCCCGCCATGCAGTACGGCGATCAGCGTAAACACCACGATGGCAGTCCCGAGCATGTGTAGCGTGATTGGACGGGAATCGCTATCGCCTCGGACCTTAGCACTGAAGATCATCACGATCGTCACGCCCAATGCGCCGAACAGGCACAATCCGATGCCGAGACGGTGTAACGGCGCGCCGAACACATCGAGCGCGAGCAGGATGCCGACGAATGCGGTCAACAAGGCGAGCGCAGTGCGCCCGCTGAACGGTTGTCGTCCGCTCCACCATTCGATGAGCGCGACCAAAATCGGAAAGGTGTAAAACGTCGCGACGACAAGCCCTACCGGCAAATATTTGATCGCAACGAGCACGCCATAGGAATACGTGCAGAACACGCCGCCGAGCAACAGAGCCCCACGTCGCCGTTGCGGCGGCAGTGTGATTCGAACGTCAAGCGTACGGAGCAACACGAACAGCAGGGTGAAGGCGACGACCGAGCGTGTGAGCAGCACCGCGAGTGGCGTCGCACCGCCGCGATAGGACAGGGCTGCAAGACTGGTATTGGCGGCGAACGAGATGCCGACCAACAAGGCCATCGCGATTCCGCGCCAGGGCGTGCCGGCCGGCGCAGGAGCGTGCTGGACCTTCATGGCGCGGCAGAATAGGGCGCGCGCCCCAGCGAAGCAATGTGCGCACAGCGTGGATCGCAGCGAATTTTAAAGGACTGGACCGGTTTCCGGTGACCGCCGAGTGTGTGAGACTTACCCAGGTGGACACCCGCGTGCCATCTCTCACGCGTGTCATCGCGAATGGTGTCAGGATGCTGTAGACGCGTAACAGTCGCGGCAACACCTAAACCGGGGATTTCAATGCAGAATGTAGTGTTCGAAAAGCGCGGCCAAGTGGCCTACGTCACCATTAATCGACCGGAGCGTTTGAACGCCTGCGATGCCGAGACCTACGCAGCGCTGGCCGATGCATGGTCGCGAATGCGCGATGACACCGATCTGCGGGTTGGGATCCTCACCGGCGCGGGCGAGCGTGCGTTCTGCGCCGGCAGCGACATTCGGTCCCCCTCTTTTGGCCAAAAGGATCGGGTCCCAGGCAACGGTCTCTTCGCGGTTATGAATGCGATGACTAAGCCCATCATCGCTGCGATCAACGGGCACTGTAATGGTGGTGGTCTGGAGCAGGCACTGGCGTGCGACATCCGCGTCGCGGCAGAACACGCCCAATTCGGACTCGGCGAAGTCCTGCTCGGCGTATTACCGGGCGGTGGCGGTACCCAGCGGTTGCCGCGACTGATTCCGCTCGGGCGCGCGCTCGAAATGCTCTATACCGGCGCGCGCATTGATGCCAGCGAGGCCCATCGTCTCGGCCTTGTCGATCACGTGGTCCCTGCCGCGCAATTGATGGCGCGCTGTGAAGCCATCGCGGCCGCCATCTGCCGCAGCGCCCCGCTCGCCGTGGAGAAGATCAGAGCTGCAGCACTGCAGGGTCTCGATCTGCCGCTCGCCGATGGACTCGCCCTCGAACACCAACTGTTTAATTTCCTGCGCGAGACCGAGGATGCGACGGAAGGGGCGCGGGCATTTGCTGAGAAGCGGCCACCGCGTTGGCTGGGGCGCTGATGCATCGCGCGATAGTCGCTTAGCGCGACGCGCCTGCAGCGTTCTGTGCGCCTTGCTCGTAAAGTCATGGTCGCCAATCCGATAAGCATCAACGACCCGCTTACAGACACAGGAACGGCGTTGGGTTGATTGAGAAAGCCTCGAATTCCGCCGCCGTTTGAAATTGTGTTTTGGATGTTGAAATAGGCTTTGCCGTCGCGAAAGCCGCAAATGCGGAATTAATTGTCCCCCCCGTTAGCCGTGCAACAGTGAAGGTGATCAGCGATCGTGGTTCCCATTAAGTAATGTGAGACCAGAAATGGCCGACTGAACGCGCCTAGCGCGCTGCGACTTCGAATTTTCAGGCGGTGGCCGGTGTCGAACAAGGCAATCGAGAAGTGTCGACCGAGAGTAATGGAATGGACCCATCCCCACTTTAACGGCGTCACTGAGTGCGCCAGGATGAAGGTGTTACGAATACTTTCATACCAGAGAGGAGATGGGTCCGTGA
>JAYUEZ010000311.1:0-1808 GCA_043738965.1 Gammaproteobacteria bacterium | reverse complement strand
ATCCGAGGCAACCGTCGCGAATATGCAGCAAAACCTCACGTTCGCCTTAGTCTACAACGCGCTGGGCGTGCCGCTCGCTGCCGGCGTCCTATATCCCTTCACCGGCTGGTTACTGTCGCCGATGATCGCGGCCGCGGCCATGAGCTTGAGTTCGGTCTCGGTGATCTCAAATGCGCTGCGTTTGAAGACGGTCCGCTTAACAAGTCCGGGATGAATGGCACTTACTTAAGCTGAAACAGCGGGAAAGAGGCGCGATCCCGCCCTTTCGTCATTCCAGCGAAATCCCGACTTTCGCCGGGGGAATCCAGTCGAATAGTGAATTCATTTTTTACTGGACCCCGTGTCGGAGCACGGGGTGACGCATTAAATTAGCTGCGGCTTTTTAGTTCGTCTTCAGTCCCGTCCATGTCGATTGCGCTCCAAGCTGATTGCTGATATTTATTAAATCAGCTCACTACGAAGTTCCTGTATACGGAGAGCAGCCATGGCCTTTACCGCTGATTTTGAGAAGTTTCGATTTAACGCCGATGTGGCGCAGGCCTTCGCCGGCAAAAGCGTCTTGATCACTGGTTCCGGGAAAGACGGTGGTATCGGGCAAGCCCTGGCTTTGGCGGCGGCGGCGAATGGCGCCGCTGCCGTCGGCGTCCATTTCCATAGCAGCTATCGTGACGGCTTCGATCTCGTGGCGGCGATCCGCAAGCAAGGCGTCGCGGCTTTCGCGTTGCAAGCAGACGTGACGAATACGCGCGAACTGTGGGCGTCGCGGAGTTATGTCATCGAGCAGATGGGAAACAAAGGGCCGGATGTCGTCATTTGTAATTCTGGTTTAACCGAAAAGGGCTATCGGTTTGGCCGCGCCTTGCCAGAAATTGAGGGCGAGAGCCGGGCCGAACGCCGGACGCGAGTGCGCCAGGAATTCATCGAGAATCTAGCCGAATCGGCTCTCGTGATGAATACCAAAATCGACGGGTTCGTGGCGATGACGCATTTGTGGGCGGGCGAAGCGCTTTATCACAAGCAAGCCCTCCAATTGATTTACATCTCCTCGATGCAAGCACTGGAACCAGGTCCCGCGGTGCCGGGCTACGTGGTCGCCAATTGGGCGGTACTGAAACTGCCCGAAGTGCTCAAGGTCAATCTCGGTAAAGCCAGTGACTTGGTGAGTGCAGCGTCCCTGATGTTGCCGTTCATTCGTACCGGCATGACGGAAGAATATGTCGACAATCAAAAAGTCTTCGGTCGTTGGCAGCCGCGCATGCTTGAGCCGGTCGAAGCCGCGCATAGCGTGAGTCAACTCTTGGTGCGACCGGCAAGCGAACTCAATCTCGGCAATTTCAAGTTAGGTGTCGGTGGCACCGCGGAGGCGCTTAAACTCACGTGGTCGCGAGTCAACATTAAGGTCAGCGAAGAAGCACTGGCTTGGTGAGCACGCGGCGGCGGGCGCGCAACCGTGGGATGCACGCTCGTCCACGACATTGGCTATTGATCGTAGGCGCGACGCTAGCAATGAGCAGCCTGCAGGTGCGCGCGAATGGCGAGTTTTTTATCGATGGCAACACGCTGCATGCGTGGTGCGAAACGGCGGACGGAAACGCGGGTCGCGCGCAATGTCTTGGCTATATTGAGTCGACCGTGGACACTCACGAAACGCTGGTCGACTGGAAACGGATCCCTCCGAAATTTTGCATGCCGGGCAATGTGGCACTCGACCAAATCCGATTAGTCGTCGTCAAAAACATGAACGAACATCCTGAAGAATTACATAAAAGCGCGAGCAGCTTGGTTCTGCGAGCGCTGAATAAGGCTTT
>JAYUEZ010000310.1:0-1816 GCA_043738965.1 Gammaproteobacteria bacterium | reverse complement strand
TCGCCGATATCCATGATTCGATCGACGAGCTCAAGCATTATCGGACGCATTTTCTGAACGTTAAAACGTAAAGCCATGCCGCGCGCGCTGTACACGGTGGCGGCGATTCGTGCGGCGGAGCGGGCCGCTACCACGGTCGCTAACATCCCCAGCCTCGACCTTATGCAACGCGCGGGATCCGCGGCGTTCCAACTGCTACGCACGCGCTGGCCCGCGCTACGCAAGGTCGCGGTTTTTTGCGGATCGGGGAACAACGGCGGTGATGGCTATGTGCTCGCGCGCGAAGCGCATCAAGCCGGCTTGCAAGTGGAAGTCGTGCAAGTGGGCGCACCCGCCGCGCGTGGCGACGCCTGCGTGTGCTTTGAAGCATTGCGTGCGTGCGGTGCACCGATCAACGTCGCTAGTGATGTCGTGGCGGAACCGGAGATCATCATTGATGCGTTGTTCGGGATCGGTCTAAATAAAAATATCGAAGGCAATGCACGCGTCGCGATTGAAGCGATTAATCGGCGTCGCGTCCCTACCTTGTGCCTTGATCTGCCGTCCGGCCTGCATGCCGATACCGGAAACGTACTCGGCATTGCCGTCAACGGCACGGTGACATTGACCTTCATCGCGCTGAAACAGGGACTGGTGACCGGTCGCGCGGTCAACTACGTTGGAAGCCTTGAATGCGCTGATCTTGGAATACCGCGAAAGGTCTTGGAATTGCACCCGCCAGCAGCGTGGCAGATCACCTGGGATGAAATGCGCGCGCGCTTCGCGCCACGCGCGCGGGCCGCGCATAAGGGCAGTTTCGGTCATGTCTTGGTAGTGGGCGGCGCGCCAGGCTTCAGCGGCGCGGCACGCCTGGCCGCTGAAGCCGCGTTGCGTAGTGGGGCCGGCCTGGTCAGTGTCGCTGTCCACCCGGAGGTCGCCGCCCATCTCAACAGTGATCGCCCCGAGCTCATGGTGCATGCGGTCGGCGCACCGCGCGAGTTGGCCGCCCTACTGAATCGCGCGAGCGTGGTCGCCGTCGGGCCGGGATTAGGCCAAGGCGAGTGGGGCGCGGCGCTATTCACCGCAGTACGTGAGCACCGCGCGCCACTGGTGGTTGATGCCGACGCGTTGAATCTATTGGCGCTCGATCCACAGAAGCGTACCGATTGGGTTTTAACCCCGCATCCAGGCGAAGCGGCGCGTTTACTGAAACTTGACGCAGCGGCTGATATCGAAGCTGACCGCTACGGGGCCGCGCTCGCCTTGCAAGCGCAGTATGGAGGCGTCGCACTGCTTAAGGGTGCCGGCACTCTCGTGCGCGGGGCGGCGACCCACGTGATTGGCGGCGGCAATCCGGGGATGGCCAGCGGCGGCATGGGTGACGTGCTTACCGGTATTATTGCCGGACTCCTCGCACAAGGGCTTGCGGGCGAGTTCGCGGCCACCGCCGGCGCGGCGCTGCACGCCGCCGCCGCCGATTGCGCGGCGCGAGACGGCGAACGCGGTCTTCTGGCCTCCGATCTGATGCCCCACCTGCGGACCTTATTAAACTAACACGATGGTGTTGGCGAGCACTTTACACCTCGACATTGCTGACGAGCGTCAAATGCATGCCGTGGCGGCGCGACTCGCGTCCGCTACGCGGGCCGGTTTGTTAATGACTTTGGCGGGCGAGCTGGCTGCCGGCAAAACCAGCTTTGTGCGAGGCTTTCTGCGTGGCCTAGGCTATGGTGGTCTAGTCAAGAGCCCCACGTTCACCTTGGTTGAATCCTATTCGTTGCCGGATTTCGTGCTTCATCATTTCGATCTGTATCGCCTTATCGATCCCCACGAACTC
>JAYUEZ010000309.1:0-4849 GCA_043738965.1 Gammaproteobacteria bacterium | reverse complement strand
TCGGCGCCTCGGCGCCGGCGGTCGATTTATTCAAGCATTTTGGCTTTACCGTCGACCAGCTGACCGCACGGATTGCCGCCTATCTCAAGACCTGAAATTGCGCGCCGTGATCGCGCGCGTTTGAACGCGCCAGAAAGATTTTTGCGATAGCTTCTAGGAGAACTAAGTCAATGACGATTCGAGTTGGCATCAATGGCTATGGCCGCATTGGCCGCAATGTATTGCGCGCCTTGTATGAAACCGCGCGAACCCAGGAAATCCAGATAGTGGCCTTGAATGATTTGGGTGATGCTGCGACCAACGCGCATCTCACCCAATATGATTCGGCGCATGGCCGGTTTCCCGGCAGCGCCGCTGTCGATGGCGATAGCATGGTGGTCAACGGGGATCGCATCAAAGTCTTGGCCGAGCGCGACCCAGCCAAGTTGCCTTGGGGCGAACTGAAGATCGATGTGGTCATGGAATGCACGGGACTCTTCACAACGCGTGAGAAAGCCGCATTGCACCTCAAAGGCGGCGCGAAAAAAGTGATTATTTCCGCGCCCGCGAGCGATCGAGTCGACGCCACCATTGTGTTTGGCGTCAACCATAAATCACTGAAGGCCAGCGACACGGTCATCTCTAATGCCTCGTGCACGACCAATTGCTTGGCCCCGCTGGTGAAACCGCTGCACGAAAAAATTGGACTCGAATCCGGGCTCATGACCACCATTCACTCGTACACCAACGATCAAGTTCTCACCGATGTCTTTCACAAGGATCTGCGCCGCGCACGCTCGGCGACCCAATCGATGATCCCAACCAAAACCGGCGCGGCCGCCGCCGTCGGCTTGGTGCTGCCCGATTTGGACGGCAAGCTCGATGGCATGGCCGTGCGCGTGCCAACCCTCAACGTCTCGCTGGTGGATTTGACCTTCAAGGCCAAACGCGCGACGGATAAAAAAGAAATCACCGCGATCATGAAAGCAGCCGCAGAGGGCGAATTGAAGGGGATCCTCGCGGTGAACGAACTGCCGCTGGTGTCGATTGACTTCAATCACGATGCCCACTCGTCGATCTTCGAAGCCTCCGAGACCAAGGTGATCGGCGGCACGCTGGTTAAGGTCATGGCGTGGTACGACAACGAATGGGGTTTCTCGAATCGAATGCTCGATACCGCCATCGCGTTCATGCAGGCCAAAGGTTAACCCTCGATGTTCTGCATGGTTGATCTGGCGCTGGCCGGTAAGCGGGTGTTGATCCGCGAAGATTTCAATGTGCCATTGAAGAACGGCACGATCAGCGACGATACGAGGCTGCGTGCCGGGCTGCCGACCTTGCGGCTTGCGCTGGCCGCTGGCGCGCGCGTGGTGGTCATGTCGCATTTGGGGCGGCCGAAGGAAGGGGTGTTTGATCCGGCAGCTTCGATGGCACCGGTTGCGACGGCGTTATCGAAGATGCTGGGACAGCCGGTACGCTTGGCCGCCGATTGGATCAATGGCGTTCCGTGCGCGCCCGGCGAATGCGTATTGGTCGAGAACGTACGCTTTCAGATCGGTGAAGAAAAAGACGATGACATTTTGGCAAAAAAAATGGCGGCGCTCTGCGATATCTATGTCAACGACGCCTTTGCCACCGCGCACCGCGCACAGGCCTCGACGCACGGCGTGGCGAAATTTGCGCCCGTGGCCTGCGCCGGTCCGCTCATGAAGGCCGAGCTCGATGCCTTGCGGCAGGCGTTGCAAGCGCCGAAGCGACCGCTGGTGGCGGTGGTCGGCGGCTCCAAGGTTTCGACCAAACTTGAGCTTCTCGAAGCGCTGCTGGGCAAAGTTGATCGCTTGATCGTTGGCGGTGGGATTGCGAACACTTTCATGAAAGCCGCTGGGCTTTCGATCGGCAATTCGCTGTGCGAGAACGACATGCAAGACACCGCGCGGCGCATCATGCGTGCCGCCAAGGCGCGCGGCGCGGAAGTCCCGATCCCGAGTGATGTTGTCTGCGGCAAGGCGTTCGACGAAAAGACCGCGGCCGTCACCAAAGGCGCCAATCAAGTCGCCGCCGACGATTTGATCATGGACATCGGTCCCGAAACCGCTCGTCACTTCACTGACTTATTGAAATCCGCCGGCACCATTGTGTGGAACGGTCCGCTCGGGGTGTTTGAATTTGATCAATTCGCGGGCGGCACCAAGGCACTCGCCGAAGCCATCGCCGCCTCAAGCGCGTTCTCGATCGCGGGCGGCGGTGACACGCTCGCGGCGATTGCCAAATTCGGCATTGCCGACAAGGTGTCTTACATCTCAACCGCGGGCGGCGCGTTTCTCGAATATCTTGAAGGGAAAACCTTGCCGGCGGTCGCGATCCTCGAGACCCGCGCGGGATAACGCCGGGAACACCCGCTTGGATTGCCGCACACGTTAACGCGTGCTTCTCAAAACGTATTTCTCCCTCTCCTCTGGTGGGCCGGGGTGAGGGGGTGAACGGGCGCGAACGCAACGAAGGAGTAACTCCATGCAGGCCGATCGACTAGAACCGCAGTGGATCGACGCTTTCCAGCGCGTCTTTGAATTGTGCAAGGTGCAGGCGACCGAGCAGGTTGTGCTCCTGACCGAGACCCAATCGCGAACGCTCAATACCGAACTCGCGCGGCTGGCGCTCGCGCGGCACGGCGTGGCCGCGACGCAAATCACGGTACCCACGCCACGGCAGACGGCGCCGGTGCCGGTGCGCTCGACAGGCGCGAGCCAAGTGCTGACCGGGCACACCACGGCCGTCGCGGCGCTCAAATCCGCGGCGCTTGTGGTAGATCTCACCACCGAGGGACTACTCCATGCCCCGCAGTTATCGGAAATTCTAAGTAGTGGCGCGCGGGTCCTGATGATCTCGAATGAGCATCCCGACGCGTTGGAGCGGCTGGTCCCAGTGCCCGAAGACGAAAAAGTCGCGAAGACCGCGATCAAAGCCTGCAAGGCAGCGTCCACGATGCGGGTGCATTCCGCTGCGGGTACTGATCTCCATATCGATCTCACCGAAGCGCGAGTCGGCGGGGTATGGGGCTGGTGTGACAGGCCCGGCATGATCGCGCATTGGCCGGGCGGGATTGTGGTCAATTTTCCGCGACCCAATGCAGTCAATGGTCGCCTGGTGCTCGATGTGGGTGACATCAATCTGACGTTCAAGCGTTATCTGGAATCGCCAGTCACGCTCACGATTAAAGACGATTATGTGACGGACATCGCCGGTGTTGGCACCGACGCTGAATTGATGCGGCGTTACTTCGCGGCGTGGGGCGATCGTGCGGCCTATGGCGTTAGTCATGTCGGTTGGGGCTTAAATCCACGCGCGCGCTACGAAGCCTTGGCGATGTACGATAAGCGCGATACCAATGGGACCGAGCTGCGCGCGTTCGCGGGCAATTTTTTGTATTCGACCGGCGCCAACGAAGTCGCCAAACGCTACACCGAGGGCCATTTCGATCTGCCGCTCCGCGGCTGCACCATCACCTTGGATGACACGGTGGTCGTCGATCAAGGGCGACTGCTATGAGTGATGCGCCGATTTTTGCATCGGAGTCTTTTAAGCTGACCGCTGAAGAAATTGCGCTGACCAACCAGGCCCGCGAACTCGCCGCACAAAATTTCGCGCCGCGTGCGGCAACGATCGATCGCGAGGCGCGCTTCCCCACTGAAAACTATGCCGACCTCCGAACCGCTGGCCTGCTCGGCGTCTGCGTACCACGGGAATACGGTGGACGGGGCGCGTCGTATCGCGCTTACGCGCTGACCGCGGCGGAGATCGGCCGCTATTGCGGCGCGACCGCGCTAACTTTCAACATGCATGTGTGCTCGTGTTTATGGTCGGGCACGCTCGCGGACGCGCTCGACATGCCCGACGACGTCCGCGCCGCGCATCATCAACGACGTGGACGCCACTACGCCCGCATCATTGAAGACGGGAAAATTTACTCGCAACCGTTTTCTGAAGGGGGCGCGGTGGCCGCCGCCGCGGGGACCGTGCCGTTTGCCACCACCGCGACCAAAGTCGACGGCGGCTGGGTGGTCAATGGCAAAAAAATCTTCGCGTCGCTGTCCGGGCATGCCGACTACTACGGCGTGTTGTGCACCGAAGTTGGCGTCGAGACCGAACTTAAGCGCCGCAATTCACTGTATCTCGCGGTACCGGCCAACGCCGCCGGCGTCTCGATCATCGGCGATTGGGATCCGCTCGGCATGCGCGGCACCGTGTCGCGCACGGCGGTATTCAAGGACGTCATGGTCGGTGTGGAAGAGGCGATCATGCCGCCCGGTGTCTATCATCAAGCCGCCGCGCG
This sequence comes from Gammaproteobacteria bacterium, assembly GCA_043738965.1. Classification (GTDB taxonomy): domain Bacteria; phylum Pseudomonadota; class Gammaproteobacteria; genus CAIKBL01. The sequence goes on along the minus strand of JAYUEZ010000309.1, from coordinate 540 downwards.
GTGGCCGCATATGTTCCTGACGTTAACCCCCACCTACATGGGGCTCGCCCAAGCGGCCTACGATTTCACGGTGAAATATCTGCGTGGCGAATGGCCCGGGAGTCCCGATAAGCGGCGTGGCATGGCGGTTAAACAAAGCAACGTGGCGCGCATGCGTCTCATGCTCGAACAAACCAAGGCGCTGTGGTTTCAGGCGATCAGCGAAGCGCGCCTCGATCCATCACGTGAGGAATTATTGCGCGCCTATGCTGCGCAATACACGGTGATGGAAAACGCGAACGAACTGGCCCAGCTCGCCATCCGCACCTGCGGCGGCCAATCAATGTTGAAAAACCTGCCGCTCGAACGGTTGTATCGCGACAGTCGCTGCGGGGCGCTGATGTTGCCGTGGACTGCTGATATCTGCATTGATCGGATCGGTCATGAGGCGCTTTATCAGCCGGGAGAATCCGACGCATGAGTGTCACGCTCGGCGATGTCGGCACTTGGATTGCGCGACACGCTGAGCTCACCCCGATGCGGGTGGCCATTCGTTTTGAC
>JAYUEZ010000308.1:0-4851 GCA_043738965.1 Gammaproteobacteria bacterium | reverse complement strand
GCGCCGCCAGCTATCGCGATGCGCGCGGTCTCGGCAACGATTTAGGCATGCCAGGGCTCGACCAGGATTTTCGCATGGCGATCAGGCGAGGCAAGCGCGGCAAAGGCATCGGCGACCCCTTCCACACCGACCGTGCCGGTGATGAGCGGGGCCACGGAGAGATTACCCTCCGCAATGTGACGCAGTGTTGCGGCGAACTCGTCGCGCGTATAGCCGAGCACGAACTGCAGGTTGAGTTCCTTATTGATGCCGAACATCGGCTCGATGCTGTCGCGCTGCATACACACGCCAACGATCACGATCCGCGCGCCCGGTGGGGCGCCAATCATGATCTGGTCGATGACGCCCGGCACCCCGACGCATTCGAAGATCACGGCCGGACGCAGTGGCGGACCTGGAACCCATGGCGGTAGCGCCGGGGCGTGGGACGGATCTGGCCAGGGCGCCGCCAGTCGCCACGCCTCAAAGGCCGCACCGACGCCAGGATCAACGACGACATCGGCACCCATCGTGCGCGCGAGCTCACGGCGATGCGCGGAAAAATCCGCGGCGACGATCGGTGCCACGCGCGCCAGTTTCAACGCCGCAATGACGGCGAGACCGACCGGACCACAACCGATCACCAGCGGGACATCGTTAGTCTCGAGCCGCGCCTTGGCCACCGCATGCACGCCAACTGCCATCGGCTCAGTTAATGCCGCGTGCGCCGTCGACAACCCGTTCGGCACGGGGAGTAGCAAGTCTTCGGTGAGACGCATGTATTCGCCGTAGCCGCCCGGGTGATCATTCGAGTAGCCGACGGTTTGCAATTCACGCGCGCGGATCAGGAGCGGCATTGAGCATACGCGGACGCCAGGATCGAGCCGTCGCGGCGTTCCCTTGCCGAATTCGACGATCTCGGCACAGAACTCGTGACCCAGCACGACGTCACGCTTGAGATCCATGACGAACGGCCCGCCGGAACGCCGCGCACCGTCGACCAATTGTTCCGCATGCTTGAGAGCGTGCAGATCCGAGCCACAGATGCCGCAGGCAAGGGTCTTAACAAGGACTTCACCGGGACCCGGTTCAGGCGTCGGAATGTCGTCAACGACCAGCGCTTTATTTCGCATGATGGCGGCGCGCATTGCAGTCTTCTCCTAAGGTGTGACACGGTGTGGGCTGAAATCGCGCTTGAGCATAATCGAGGTTGGTGCCGGCCGCCATTAGTCGACACGGACGAGCTCTAGTCACCCGCCAGCATTTCTTCGTCCGCTAAGGCTGCAATGGTTTCCTGGTGCGCGCGCAACTCGCCCCCCGTGATCGGATGGTCTTGATTGGTCTCGAGACCCAAGCCGTACCCGGATCGCGCAGAGCGATATCCCATTGCCCGTCGATTCGCTGCCCGGCGACGCGTCGCGGCTCATACGAAGGGCACACCTAAAGACCAGTTCACCACCGAGCCCGCGCACCGTCTGCCGGCGCATCTGGCGAGAACCGCCCGGTCAATTCGACTGTCGTGCACAACGGTAACGCAAGGTTGCGATACCTAATGACATGATTGGTGGACCATCGGCCCGCGTGTTACTGGGTTGTGGCCGGAGTTTTCCGGTCGATTCTCCCGAATACGGGTTAATGCAGCCTATACTCTGCAGTCAGATTCAAAATTCGCGGTGTTCTTTGCGCATCGAAATTGAATGGGCAAAATGCACCTAGGCTAAGCCGGGCTAAGGCTGATGCGCGAGTTGATGGGCTTCAAACGATAGTCACCATGAGATCCTTCTACCAATGAAATTCACGATTGAAGTTGATTGCACGCCCGTTGAAGCGCGGGCATTCGTGGGGTTGCCGGATGTCGAACCCCTACAAGCCGAAGTTATGGCCGAGATCCAGCGACGTGTCATGCAAGCACTCGCGCTGACGGATCCGCAACAGCTATTAAAGAACTGGGTTCCCTGGGGGGCGCAAGGACTTGAGACGTTCCAGGCTTTCATGCGCGCGGCATCTGGCAGCGCTAAGCGCGAGACTAACGATTTAAAATCGGCGCCGAGTAGCTAATCCCAGCAATGGGAAAGGAGAGATATGGCGCTAATCGGTTGCACGGCGTGTGGAAACGAAGTCAGCTCTAGGGCAGATACTTGCTCAAGATGCGGGGCTAAAATTGTGCGTAGCCCTCTCGATAGCGGACTGCTTACGGGCCTCTTCATTTTCGGAGTCTTGATAACCGCAATCTTTATTTGCTTTCATTTATTCGGTGACAAACTTCGGTAACGCCGCACTCAAAACAGGGACGGTCACTGGGATCACGATGAAAGTCAGCGAGAAGGGCGGGCTCTCTTGTGCTGCGTGATGATGACCCCTGGCACGGTTTCGAGGACTTCGCCCGGTCGCAGCCGCCCCCGCGCTGCAAGCTGCTCCGCTCCGACCGTACCTTTGATCGCCAGAGGAAACGTGCATGAACAAAGTCGCGCTGATTATCGGTGCCGGCGACGCGACCGGCGGTGCGATCGCGCGCCGCTTCGCGCGCGAAGGCTTCATCGCCTGCGTCACGCGCCGGCAGGCTGACCGGCTGGTAGATCTCAAGTCGGCGATCGAATCGGATGGCGGTACCTGCCATGCCTTCGGCACGGACGCGCGTGAAGAGGAGGCGGTGCTCAAACTGTTCACGGACATCGAAACCAACATTGGTCCGATTGATGTCTGCGTGTTCAACATCGGCGGCAACGTGCGCTTTGGTATCACCGAGACCACGTCCAGGGTCTATCGCAAGGTGTGGGAAATGTGCGCCTTCGCCGGATTCCTGGCTGGCCGCGAAGCGGCGAGGGTCATGCTGCCGAGAAAACACGGCAGCATCATTTTCACCGGCGCCACGGCATCGCTCCGAGGGGGTACCGGCTTCGCCGCCTTCGCCGGCGGTAAGCACGCGCTGCGCGCGTTGGCGCAAAGTATGGCACGCGAACTCGGGCCGCAAGGCATTCATGTGGCACACAGTATCATCGACGGTGCCATCGATACGGCTTTCATCAAGGACAGGTTTCCAGAGCGCTATGCGCTCAAGGAGCGAGAAGGCATCCTCGACCCAGAAGCGATCGCCGAGGCGTACTGGATGCTGCATTGCCAGCGGCGCTCGGCGTGGACCCATGAGCTGGACCTACGGCCGTGGCTGGAACACTGGTGAGATCGAGCCCCGCACCTGAAGACCACGACAACGATGGAGATAAATATGAGCAAGCAAGTGGAGTTCTTTTTCGACTTCGGCAGCCCCGCTGCCTACTTGGCGTGGACCCAGTTGCCGACGATCGCCGCGGCCGCCGGCGCCACCATTGTCTGGCGGCCGATGCTCCTCGGCGGCGTCTTCAAGGCCACCGGTAATGCCAGTCCGATCTCGGTTGCCGCCAAAGGCAAGTGGATGCTGGCCGACCTCGCGCGCTTCGCTAAGCGCTACGGCGTACCGCTCAAACTGTCAACCAATTTTCCGATCAACACGCTGCCGCTAATGCGCGGCGCGGTCGGACTCCAGATGCGTCAGCCAGCGGATTTTCAGCGCTATGTCACGGCGATCTACGAGGCCATATTTGGGCGCGGTCTCGCCATGGGCGAGCCGGTAGTAGTGGCCGCGGAGTTGACCGCGGCAGGGTTTGACGTTGCTGCGTTTGAAGGATTGATCGCCGATCCTGCGGTCAAGCAGGCGCTGGTTGCTAATACCGAAGAGGCGGTGGCGCGCGGCGTGTTCGGCGCGCCAACGCTGTTCATAAACGGCGAAATGCATTTCGGCCAGGACCGATTGGATTTCGTGGTACAGGCCTTGCGCTCGTAATGTCGCAGACTAAGAACGACCGCGTGCCCGGTTCCCCGCGCTTGCGCCGACGTGTTTCCGAAGATGCGGCACATAGTCCATGTCCATTTTACCGCCCGCCCATGCTGGGGCCGTTGCAAACATAGTCGAGAGCAGCGGCTAACTTAAAGCACCGGCCCGGTACTTGAGGAGTAAATTGCAATGTTGATCCAGCGTGGCCAGACCTACAACGAGGTCTACCAGTCGTTCAAGTGGGATATTCCCGAAATCTACAATGTCGGTACCGAAATTTTCGAGTGGGCGCAGCGCGAGCTCTGCATCCGCATCAACGAAGTCTATGGTCAAACCGAGTGCAATCTGATCCTTGCCAACAATGGCAGCATCATGCCGATCAAGCCTGGCTCGATGGGTCGCCCGACTCCCGCACAATTACTGCCATCATCGATGAACAGGGCCAGGTAATGCCGCCGGGCGTCGAAGGCCAGATCGCGTGTAAGCGTCCGCATCCGGTGATGCTGCTCGAGTATCTGAATCGACCGGACGCCACACGCGAGAAGTTCCTCGGCGACTGGTTACTTACCGGTGACTTGGGCCACATGGACGAGGACGGCTACTTCTGGTTCCACGGTCGCGGCGACGATGTCATTACCAGTTCCGGCTATCGCATTGGTCCCGGCGAAATCGAGGACGCGTTGCACAAGCACCCGGCTTGCCGCATGGTCGCGGTTATCGGCGTGCCTGATCCGGTACGCACGGAGATTATCAAGGCCTTCATCATCCCTAACGACGACGTGGTGCCCACGGAAGCGCTAGCCGATGAACTGAGGGAATCGGTACGCAAGCGTCTTGCTAAGCACGAAGTGCCGCATTTGATCGAATTTGTAACCGAGTTACCGATGACTACCACCGGCAAGATTATGCGACGTGAACTGCGTCAGTTCGAAAAGGACCGGCAACAGAAGTCCCCAAGCTGAACTGGAAAACGGACCTACGGGAGGGTATCGCGACCATCCCGTAGGCCGCGCTTCACTGCGCCACGGCGCACGGGCCGTGGCGCTATTTAGCACTGTTACAAG
>JAYUEZ010000307.1:0-1821 GCA_043738965.1 Gammaproteobacteria bacterium | reverse complement strand
GCGTCGTGGCGTCGGTGGCCGGCAATGCCAATTCGGCCGGACCATTCGTTAGTTTCAATGCATGATTGACCAGCGGCAAGGTGCGTTCAAATTCGTCGTAGACCAAGATGACGCCAACGTCGTTGTGGCGCGCCATGGAGGCCAAATCAGCCAGGCACCCAGCGTCAAAGTCGCGGCCATCACTAACGATAAACACTAAACTGCCCGGTTTGACCAAACGCCGCAAACGCCGGATCGCAGCGGCCGCCGGCTGATGGCCGTTAGGCGCGGCGGTACCGGATTCGACAGCAATCAAGGCTTTGAATAAGCGCATCGCGGCCAAGTTCCCGCGCTCGGGTTCGAGCTCGGTGTGCGTCGTGTCAGAGAACACCACGCCGCCAATTCGATCACCGCCTTGCACCGCGTGCCAGGCGAGTAAGGCCGCGATACGTGCGGCGAGCACGCGCTTGAATACGCCGCGTGTCGCAAACGCCATTCCGGCGCGTGCATCGACACACACATAGACGGGGCGTTCTCGTTCTTCGCGGAATAATTTGGTGTGCGGCTTGCCGCTGCGTGCGGTTAAACGCCAATCGATCGCGCGAATATCGTCGCCCGCCTGATACGGTCGCGATTCAGCGTATTCCATCCCGCGGCCTTTTAGCGGCGCCCGATAGTCGCCGCGCTGACGAGCGCGAATTGCGCGCGTCCAACTCGGGAGTGCGCTCGCGCGCCGGTTCTGTGCCAGCAGGTCGGCCAGTTGCGGGACGATCCGCTCCAGCCCGGCGGGAGTGTCGACCGGTGCGGTGGTGGCAAATTTGTCGCGAAAGCCCATGACGATGCTGGAACGCGCTTAAGGCACAGCGACCCGCGCGATGAGCGTGGTGACGAATTTATCCGCCGTCACGCCATCGGCCGCCGCTTCGTAATTCAAGATCACGCGATGCCGCAACACGTCCGGCGCGATGGCTTGAATATCGTCTGGTGTTACAAAGTCGCGACCGGCGAGCCACGCCTGCGCGCGGGCGCAGCGGTCGATGGCGATGGTCGCGCGCGGGCTCCCGCCATACGCGAGCCAACTGGCGAGGTCTTGGCCATACGCGCCCGGCGCGCGGCTAGCGCACACGAGTTCGAGCAGATAACGCTCGAGCGCGTCACTCATGTATACACTCAGCACATCCCGGCGCGCTTGAAAAATCTGGGTTTGATCGAGGACCGGTCGCGCTTTGGGCAGCGCTTGGATCGACGACAGTGCCTCTTGCCGCGCGAGGTTTAAGATGCGCTGTTCGTCGTCGGGCGACGGGTACGTGATGACGACGTGCATCAAGAAGCGATCGAGCTGCGCTTCGGGCAGCGGGTAGGTTCCTTCCTGCTCCAGCGGATTTTGCGTCGCCATCACCAAGAACAATTCGGGCAAGGGATAGGTTTCACGTCCGATAGTAATTTGGCGCTCGGCCATGGCTTCGAGTAACGCCGACTGCACCTTGGCTGGCGCGCGGTTAACTTCATCCGCCAGAACCAAATTATGGAACAGCGGCCCCGGTTGGAACTTGAACGAGCCGTCCTGCGGCCGGTAGATTTCAGTCCCAGTTAAATCCGCCGGCAGCAGGTCGGGCGTGAATTGAATCCGATGAAAGTCGCCTTCGACGCCTTCACCCAAGACCTTAATCGCACGGGTCTTGGCGAGACCGGGTGCCCCTTCCACCAGTAGGTGTCCGTCCGCTAAGAGCGCGATGAGGAGGCGGTCGATGAGGCGTTGTTGGCCGATGATGCGTTCGCCAATAAAGGCGCGCAATGCTGCAATCGCGGTCTGGGTCGACATGCAAACTTCTTTTTGTTGAG
>JAYUEZ010000306.1:0-4859 GCA_043738965.1 Gammaproteobacteria bacterium | reverse complement strand
CATCGCCTTCGCGATCCGGTGGCAGGGCCTTGCCCTCGTCGTCGATAACCGCCAGATCAATTCCTGGCGATGGTTTGCCCATCGATCCAAAACGCGGCTCAAGACAGGGGAAACTCGCGCATAGCAGCACCGATTCAGTCTGCCCGTAACCATCGCGAATGGTGAGACCGGTGGCCGCCAGCCAGGTCTCGATCACTTCCGGATTTAACGGCTCGCCCGCACCGACCACATGGCGCAGATGCGGAAATTCATGTGCCTTCAAATCTTCGAGCACCAACATGCGATAGATCGTTGGGGCGCCGCAGAAAGTTGTGACCGGATAACGCGCGAGGATCTCGAGTGTGCGTTTGGCATCGAAGGTTTCGGTGTGATGAATAAAAAGTGCGGCGCCGCAGTTCCACGGCGCGAAGTAACTACTCCACGCCGCCTTGGCCCAGCCGGTGTCACTTAGATTCCAATGTAAATCCGCTGGCGTTAAGTCGAGCCAGTAATGACCAGTGATCTGGTGCGCCAACCCATAGCCTTGGGTTTGAATCGCCATCTTCGGGTAGCCAGTGGTCCCAGACGTGAAATAACACAGCGCATCATCACTCGGCGCCGTATCCGCCGCCTCAAACACCGGCGACGCCGCGCTCACCGCCGCCTCGTAGTTCAACCAACCAGCGACATCCGCCCCCACGCACAACTGCACTGACACTTGCCGTGCGGCATCGCCCACCGCAGTGATTTTCGCCGCATTCTTTTCATCGGTAATGATGGCGGCAGCGTTCGACGCCTGGATACGATAGGCAAGATCTTTCGGCGCCAATTGCGTGGTGCCGGGCGACATGACCGCGCCCATTCGTAAACAGGCGGTCATGATCTCCCACCACGCGACGACGCGCGGCAGCATCACAATGACCGTGTCACCGCGTTTAACGCCCGCTTGCACGAGCACATTACACAAGCGCCGCGAACGTTCGCTCATTTCGCGATAGGTGATCCGACGCTCGTGGCCGTGATCGTCCACCCACCACATCGCCAATTTACTCGGCTCGCGCTCACCCCAGCCATCGATCACATCGCGTGCAAAATTAAACCGCTCCGGGGGAGTCCAAGTAAAACTTGCGCGCTCAACCGCGTAGTCGCTCATGTTCAAGGCCATGGAGTGCTCCTCAGAACCAGTTTTCATGCATGTTTAAGCAGGTGTCATCGCCCGTCGCCAGCAGCATTAGACGTTCGGGGACCTTGGCGAGCTCATAGCGATAGAAGTACTGGCAGGCCTGTAGCTTGCCACGATAGAAATCCTGATCGCCCTGACTCGCACTAGCTAACGCGCGGGTCGCGACCACCGCTTGCCGCAACCATATCCAACCAATGATGACGTGCCCGAACGTATCGAGATAAATCCCCGCGTTCGCCAACGCGCCAGTGACATTCCCGCCCTCCCGTAGCACGCCTAGGCGCTCAGTTGCGCTTAGCAGTTGTTGATAAATCTCCGCGAGCGTCGTTGCATAGCTTGCGAGATCCGCCTCTGTGCGAGCGTCCACTAGTGTTTGCTTAATTTCATGCGACAGCGCCGCCAGCGCCGCCCCGTCGCGCATTGCTACCTTGCGCCCGAGCAAATCGATGCCATGGATGCCATGCGCGCCTTCGTGAATCGGGTTCAAGCGATTGTCGCGATAGAAACGCTCGACGGGGTAATCGCGGGTATAACCATAGCCCCCCAGAATTTGTATCGCATGCTTGTTGGCTTCGAGACAGAATTCCCCTGGCCATGACTTCGTCACTGGCGTTAATAGATCAAGCAGCAAGCCGACGCGATCGCGCTCGGCGTCATCCACGGCCGTGCGCTGCAGATCCAGTAAATGGGCGCAATACAGCACCAAGCCCAAGCCGCCTTCAACGGCGGCTTTTTGCGCGAGCAATAAGCGTCGAATATCCGCGTGGTGAACGATGGGGACTTGTGGGCTCGCGGGATCTTTATTTTGTGGATGCCGACCCTGCGGTCGTTCGCGCGCATATTTTAGAGAATGGAGATACCCCGTATAGCCGAGCGCAACGCCGCCAAGACCAACACCGACTCGCGCTTCGTTCATCATGTGGAACATGTGGCTCAAGCCACGGTGCGCCTCACCCACCAAGTAGCCGACGCACTGACCGTGATCACCCATATTGAACACCGTATTCACGGTGCCGCGGTATCCCATTTTATGGTTGAGACCGACGATGTATGCATCGTTCCGTGGCCCTAACGCGCCGTCATCATTGACCAAATATTTCGGAATCAAAAAGAGCGAAATCCCTTTCACGCCGGGCGGACCGCCGGGGATCTTGGCCAGCACGATGTGAATGATGTTCTCGGCCAAGTCATGTTCAGCAGCCGAGGTCCACATCTTGTTGCCCGTAATCAAATAATGGCCCGCGGGCTGGAGCACGGCGCGCGTGCGGATATCGGCAAGCGACGAGCCGGCTTGCGGCTCCGATAGACACATCGTGCCAAAAAAACGACCGGCGACCAGCGGCTCGAGATATTTCTTCTTTTGTTCTGGCGATCCGAAAACCGCGAGTAAATTAGCGGCGGCAATGGTGATAAAGGGGTAAGCCACGGTCGAGATATTCGCTGCACAAAAATACAGCGCGCAGGATTGGGCAATGGTCCACGGCAGCTGCATACCGCCGAGTTCGGTATCGAACGACGCGCCCATGAAGCCCGCCTCGACGTAAGCGTCCAACGCTTGTTTAACTTCCGGAATGAGATGCACGCGTTCGCCGTCAAATGTCGGCTCTTCTTCATCCGCTTTCGCGGCATGCGTCGCGAATTGTTCAGTCGCTAACGCTTCGGCCGCGTCCAGGGTCGCGTTATAAACCTCGCGATCTTGACCGCTATAACGCTTGCGTTGGGTAAGACCTTCGACCTTGAGCAACTCGTAGAGAAAAAACTCAAGGTCCCGGCGATTAACGAGCAGGCTCATGAAGTCCCTGTCTAAACGGCTGGTGGTTGCCCGCATTGTACGCGGTCAGCGGCGACTTTCTCCGCTGATCAATGGACTGGCCTTAGGCGAGATATCCACCATCCACGGTGATAAAGCTGCCAGTGGTGTAGGACGCCGCGTCCGATACCAGGTACAACACCGCACCCGCCATTTCGGTTGGTTCCGCCGAGCGATTTAACGGCGTACGTGCACGCGCCGGCGCGAGAAAAGTTTCGTCGTCGTGCAAGGCCTGCGCGAATTTAGTCTTGGTGACACCCGGAATCAACGCATTCACTCGAATGTTATATTCGCCGCACTCATTGGCAAAAGCGCGGGTCATGTTGAGGATCCCAGCCTTGGTGATCGAATACACCGCCTGCTTGTCGCCGGGTGTGATGCCATTGGCCGAGGCCACATTCACAATCGCCCCGCCGCCGCGCTCGCGCATGCGCTTGGCCGCATTCACGGACATATAAAAATATCCCCGCAAATTGACTTCGAGAGTCTTCTCGAACGCCGATACCGGCGTGTCGAGCACGTGGCCATAGTAGGGATTCGCGACGCCATTGTTGACGAGTACGTCGAGCCGGCCGTGAGTGTGATCGATGTGCGCGAACGCCGCCTCAATTTGCTGCAACTCCCCGATATGGCAGGGATATGCCTCCGCTTTGCCGCCGTTGGCGACGATGGAATCCGCTACCGCCTTGCAGGCCTCAACTTTGCGGCTGGTCACGATCACATGCGCGCCGTACTCAGCGAGGATGCGTGCAATGGCTTCGCCGATCCCCCGGCTACCGCCGGCGACCAGCGCGATTTTCCCATCAAGATCAAAATGATTTCTGGCCATCTTGATCATCAATCCACGCGACCACCGCGTTCGATGATCCGTCGCGCCACGGCGATCTTGTGCACCTCGTCTGGACCATCGTAGATCCGCGAGCCGCGGTCCTCGCGATAGAAGAAGGATAACGGGGTGTAATCCGTGATGCCGAGCGCGCCATGCGTTTGCATCGCGCGATCGATCACTTTCATCAGCACTTCGGCGACGTGGTACTTAATCATACTGATGTCGTTACGCGCTTCCTTGGCGCCGACTTGTTCGATCCGCCACGCGGTAAATAGCGTCATTAAGCGCGCGGCGCGGATTTCGGCGGCGGACTCCGCGATCCAAGTCTTGATGATGTCGCTATCGGCCAGGCGGCGATCGCCCTCGCCAATCACCCGCGTCGCCGCGCGTTGTGTCATCAGTTCGAGCGAACGATTACAGATCCCGAGCCAACGCATGCAATGGTGGATGCGGCCGGGGCCCAGGCGCGCTTGCGCCATGCGGAAGCCTTCACCTTCCTTACCCAATAAGTTGTCGTACGGCACACGGCAATTATTAAAGCTGACTTCACAATGACCAAAGAGTCCCTCGTGCGCGTGGCCCATGATTGGGGTAGCCTTATCGACCGTATAGCCCGGCGTATTCCCCGGCACGATGATGATGCTCTGACGACCATGCGGACCGGCCTTGGGATCGGTGCACGCCATCACCAAGCACACCACCGCGCCTTGTGCGCCAGTGATGAACCATTTCTTGCCGTTCAATACCCATTCGTCGCCGTCGCGCACCGCGGAGGTCGTTAGAAATATTGGGTTCGCGCCCGAGTTGTCGCGCTCGGTCATGACAAACACGCTGCGCTCGCCGGCGACGATTCGTGGTAACCATTCCGCTTTTTGCTGCTTATTGCCGAACAGGTGCAGGGTTTCGATATTACCGGCGTCCGGTGCGTTACATCCAAAGCTGTAATGGCCGAGCGGCGTGCGGCCGAGGACTTCGGAGACCAAGCCGTGATCGACGAGGTTTAGCCCCAAGCCGCCGTACTCCGGGGGATGATTCGGTGCCCATAAGCCCGCCGCCTT
>JAYUEZ010000305.1:0-1825 GCA_043738965.1 Gammaproteobacteria bacterium | reverse complement strand
GCGTGACCTGGAACGAGGGCGAAGTCTATCGCGGCGAGCAGCTGCTCTATCGCTTTAACTTGCAGCCGGAAACCGATCAAAAATTCCCCGCTTTCGTGAATCTGCAGCAGTTCTACGTCGAGCAGTATCTGGTCGAGCGATTGCAGACGATGCCGGCGGTGGATCTGCGGTGGCTGAATAAGGTGGTTGGTGTTGTACAAAACGCCGAGTCTGTGACGGTGACTGTCGAAACCCCCGCAGGACAGTATGCCGCCAAGGCCCGCTACGTGATCGCGGCTGACGGCGGTCACAGCGCCGTGCGCACGTTCATTCAAGCAGAAGACGAAGAGCGATCGTTATCGGACGATCGCTGGTGTATCGCGGATGTGAAGATGGATACTCACGAAGAAGCCGTGCGCAAGGCCTACCTCGACGGTGTGCCGACCGAAGGCGGGGCGATTTGGTATCACCAAATGGCGGACGGTGTGTGGCGCACGGATTGGCAGATTGGCCACCTTGCCGATCCCGACGCGGAGGTGACTCCCGCGCGGGCCGCCGAGCGCTTGCGCAAACTCGTCGGGCCAGACGTTAATTTCGAGCTGGTGTGGGTGGGTCCGTGGCGCTTCAAGAAGCGATTGTTGAAGCGCTTCGTGCACGGTCGCGTACTGTTCGTCGGTGACGCCGCGCACGAGCATTCGCCGTTCGGTGCACGCGGCGGCAACTCCGGCGTGCAGGACGCGAACAATCTCGCGTGGAAACTCGCGTTGGTGCTGGCCGGCAAAGCGCATGCTGATCTACTCGAGACCTACCACGAAGAGCGCCACTTCGCCGCGCGCGACAATATAGAAAACGCGACGCGCAGCGCGACCTTTATCGGACCACAAACCGATGGCGAGCGGCTGATCCGCAATGCCATTCTTGATCTCGCGCAACAACACGACTTCGCGCGTCCGCTGGTGAATGTCGGTCGCTTATCGGTGGCAACGGTCTATCGCGATTCTCCGCTCAGCCGTGAGCGCGGGGTGTTCGCGCAGGTGCTTGCAAGCCCCGGTGCAGCGGCGCCGGACAGTGGCCATCGCGATGGCTTTTTCGTCGATCACCTTAAGGGTGATTTTCTTGTCGCCTATTTCGGCGGCGAAGGATCTCCACTCGACGCGCCCAGCATGAGTCTTCAACATGAAGGTAATGAGCCGATTTTCGATCGCTATGGCGTGCCGGCGGAAGGCGCCACTTATGTTTTTCGTCCAGATGGCCATGTTCTCGCGCGCTGCACTGGTATTGATACGGTGTTCGCGCGCGAGGCGATTATGGCGGTGTTGAATTACCGCAGTGGGCAACGCGGACACACAGCCGCCGAAATCACTAACGAAAAACTCACACAGCAAGAAATCGATCGCCTCTACGATGTCCTCGCGCGTCTCGTCGATGACACGCCGAGCGCCGAGCGCGAGCGGATCCTCGCGCGTCTGGTGGTTGCGCTTGCCGCGCGCCTTGGCAACTACACCCAAGTGCTAGAAGCGATCCAGTCTTCGAAGTGCGAAAAACTCGCGAACCTGATCGAGGTAACTTAAATGAAAGTCTCAACGGCAATTGAACAACCGAACATCAACGCGCCACTGGTCAAGCTGTTCCAGCGCCTGCTGGACGAGTTGGAACAGCCCGAGAGTGTCGAGTGGGACGCCGCGGAGAGTACGCTTAATCCAGCGATTTACAGCGACCCGGTGATTCTTCAAAAGGAAATCGACCACATCTTCCGTCGCGTGCCGCTGTGCTTGGGCCATGCCGACCAATTACGCGAACCGGGCAGCATGCTCGCGCGCGATCTATTAGGCTTGCCGTTGTTGTT
>JAYUEZ010000304.1:0-13003 GCA_043738965.1 Gammaproteobacteria bacterium | reverse complement strand
CGATCGACGTGCTGGCGTTATCGCCGACTAAAGCCCAAGACCTCTACAGCATCGGGGTGCGGACCTTAGGCGAGTGCACACGGTTACCGCGCGAGGGGTTAGGTCGACGCTTCGCGCCGCAGTTCTTGCGCGAACTCGATCAACTCTATGGTCGACAACCAGACCTAAGACTTTATTTCGAGCTGCCGAAGTCCTTTAACAGTCGTCTCGAATTGCCCTGGGAGATTAAACATACCCCTGCCTTGCAGGTGGCGATGACGCGCTTACTGCACGAATTGACGGCTTATCTGCGGGCGCATGCCGCGACGACTCGGCAGCTGCATTGGCGCTTGCACCAAGCCGACGGCAGAAGTAAACATCAGGTGCTAGGGCTTGGCACTCCCAGCCGGGAATTCGCACGCTTCAGTTTATTGACGCGTGAACGCTTTCACCGCGAGATTTTGCACGCGCCTGTTCGCGCGATCGAATTAACCGTGGAGTCGATCGAACCCGAACCGGCGCCGGACGACCCTGATCTTTTTACGCGTCCGGCCACTGCGCTACCCGAAGATTGGCCACAGTTTGTCGCACGTTTGCGGGCGCGACTAGGGCCGCGTGCGCTACATCGGCTGGCGTCAGTGCCTGAACATCGACCAGAGCACGCCACGCATTGGCGGGAACCGCTAGCCTTTCCGGACCGCAAGTCAAGGCTAGTCAAGGATCTTATCCGACCCTTGTGGTTGACTCACCGACCTATTCCCTTACGCGCCCACGAAGGCAAGCCGGAATGGGGTGGCGCACTTACCTTAAGTGCTGAACGAGAGCGAATTCAAAGTGGCTGGTGGGATAAAGAATCCGTTACGCGCGACTATTTTGTCGCTACCGACGCACATGGTCGGCGGTGGTGGATTTATAAGGATCTCGGTGGCGAACGCGGCTGGTATTTACACGGAATTTTTGAATAGGCTTATGCTCGCTTCTCGCCGCGCGCAAAACCTCAAGCGGCATAAATGAGATAAGTAAATGCTCAAACACCTACTCCAAATCCTAACCCTGTGCCTGTTTGTCGGTGGTATCAGTGCAACCGTCGGCGCCGCAACCAAGGTCGAGCTCGATGCCGACGTGCGAGCGGCCGTAAAAAACTTCTACGCCACCGTCGGCGCCGGCCGCGAACTAGCGAGCAAGGCCGCCGGCATGTTGGTATTCCCCTCGGTGCTAAAAGGAGGTTTCGTCGTCGGCGGAGAATATGGCGAAGGGGCCTTGTTGACCGGCGGCAAAATCGCTGCTTATTACAGCACTGCTTCGGCCTCGGTTGGTTTACAACTCGGGGCGCAGGTGAAAACCCAAATCTTGCTTTTCATGACGAACGCGGCGCTTAAAAAGTTTCGCGCCAGCCACGGTTGGGAAGCCGGCGTCGATGGCAGCGTGGCGCTCGCCACCTTAGGCGCCGGCGGCAGCCTCGATACCAATACCTTACAAGCGCCGATCATCGGTTTCATTTTTTCCAATAAGGGCTTGATGTACAACCTGAGTCTTGAAGGCAGCAAGATCACGCACATCGACAAATGATTCTAACCCGCAAACCCGTGCCTAGCGGCGATCGTTGAATGGGGTAGTCGCAGAGCCGGCAGCATGCCGGTCGCCGCATGGCCATCGAGACGGATCGGCAATTTAAGTTGTGTTGTCCGAGGCCGATAAATCGAGAATGCGAGGACCCCGATGCCCATTGCCGAAATAGCCGAAACTTCTACTTCATTAAATTCCGCCAGCGCCGATTGGCGCCAGCGTTATCGCGAATTGTGTCGCGAATACGACGCTGAAAAAAATGGCTGGGGCGCGCAGGACCAATTATTCCGCCAAGCGGTCCTCAAATTCAGCCATCTGTGTATGGGGGTCAACGAAGCACTAGATCACCAGCTCGCGACGTTACGCGGTGAGTTGGTCCGCGTGCCGCCAGTCGCCATCGCCCCGCAGGTGCTGAACCCGGTGGTGGAAGCTTGCGTCGCGGTTCCGGGTTCGCGTGGCGAGCCACCGCCGGATGCGTGGGCCGCGTGCGCGACCTTGCTCGATCAGCTCACACTCCCCGATACGCTGGCGTTCGAGGCTAAACAACTTCGCGCACGCTGCCAAGCGGGTACCGAACTACCGCTGTGGCTGCAGCAGTTCGCCGCCTTATTGAATGATGTTGCGCAGGTAAATGCCGCGCCGGGTGAAAGTTCAACGGCACGACTTGGAGTCGCCGAGCTTTGCAGATTGCTTGACTGGCTGTTAGTACCGATCGAGTTTGAACCTCGCGCCAAGGCACTACGTGAGGAAATTGTCAGCGGCACTACCGAGGATCCGCTGCTCGCGACCGGCACTTTTTTAAATGACCTGCACGCCTATCTTCGTCGCGACGTACACACGCTAGATAACTATCTTAAGCGTGCGACCGGTGAATTGAACGCGGTCGAATTAGCGTTGCAGCAGTCGGTGGACGAGCGTCGGCATTCAGTTGCCGCCTCGCAGCAATTGACCGAGGATATTAACGCCGACATGACGGAAATCGATCGCGTCATTCGAGGCGAATCGGACTTTTCTGAACTCAAGGAGACGATCGAAGGGCGCGTCCAGTCGGTGCGTTCATCGATCGCGGGCTATGTCGCGATCCACCGGACACGCCAGACAGAATACGAAGATCGCATCGCCGAACTAACTCGGCGCGTCGCCGCCTTTGAACAAGAAGCGACTAATTTGCGTCAGACGCTCGCGACCGAGCAAGAAAAGGCTTACCGCGATTCGCTAACCCAACTACCGAATCGGCTGGCTTATGACGAGCGCGCGCAACTCGAAATCCTGCGCGCACGGCGCACTGAAACTTCGCTGGTCTTGGCGGTGCTTGATCTAGATCTCTTTAAACAAATCAATGACAAATACGGCCACAAGATCGGCGATCGCGTGCTGCGCCATGTCGCGGCGATTTGTCGTCAACGGGTCCGCGCGACCGATCTATTGGCGCGCTATGGTGGC
The DNA here is from genome assembly GCA_043738965.1 of Gammaproteobacteria bacterium. Taxonomy (GTDB): domain Bacteria; phylum Pseudomonadota; class Gammaproteobacteria; genus CAIKBL01. Next base: position 10,015 of record JAYUEZ010000304.1, on the reverse strand, counting down.
GAAGAATTTGTCGCCGTATTTCCCGATACGGGAGTAGTCGCCGCGACCGAGGTTTGCGAAGAACTGCGCCGCCAAATTGAACGCGCAGCCTTTCAATTCCAGGGCCAACGGGTTCCCGTGACGGTGTCGATCGGTCTTACCGAACTCGCGGTTGCCGATACGCTAGAAGGTTTCTTTGAGCGTGCCGATCGTGCGCTATATAAAGCGAAGAACGCCGGCCGCAATCGAGTCGTGACTGAAAGCGCCTGAGTGACTCGCCGTCGGCGACTCAAAGCCTAAGGATGATTAACTCCCTGTTTCCGCGCCGGCCCGAGGCTTGACGCAGTCGGCGCGCGCGCCTAGCCTGCCAGCTCAGTCGCCATCCGTGCGCAGCAACCAGGAGATCACACATGTCCGCGATCATTCCAGAGGGATTCAAGGATTTGCTCACGACTAAAGTAACTTTCGCGCATCTCGCGACGACGATGAGCAATGGTCGCCCGCAAGTGACTCCCGTTTGGTTTAGCTATGATGGAACGAATATCCTCGTCAATTCGGCGAAGGGGCGGATCAAAGATCGCAATATGCGCGCACGGCGCGACGTGGCGCTGTCGATACTCGATCCCGACAACACCTACCGCTATTTGCAATTGATGGGGCGAGTGGTCGAAATCACGGAGCAGGGCGCGGACGCCCATATCGACTCATTGGCTAAAAAGTACATCGGTAAAGATACCTACCCCTGGCGCAGCCCAACCGAAGTGCGTGTCATCTATAAGATTACGGTCGATAAAGCCCAAACCATGGGTTAACGCCTGGTTAAAAGGCCACGCGGCCGGTTAGCGATACCGGCCGCACCGTGGCGACTGTGAGTCTCACATTGTAAAACTTGGTCACACACAGGGCGGATCGAGCCGCTTTATGGCGATTGTTGGCCGTATCTTCGAATTGACTACCCCATTTCGGGTATCCCCCGACCGTCCTTCTTCCCACTAGCCTTCCTCCATACTTATAAAAACTTATAAAAGCCCGACCGGCTGCGCTCAAAAAAATAAGTTTTCGAGTGGTTGACCACGCAGGGGGAGGCGATCATGGACCGTCCACAGACGACTGAGCGCTCGCTCAGGATGCCGTTGCACCTGCAGAGTGTAACCGCGGGCGCCTTTCCGACCGTCGCGACCGAGTCGCTCCGCGGCCGGCGCCGGGTTGCCCAAATTGGGGTGGGCCATACCCTCTACGCGGGATTCAATTGGTTATTCGACCACGTCATCTACGTCTACGTGGTCTATCAGTTCGGCATGGTCCGCGGCGGGTTATTAATGACCGCTTTATCTTTCGTGCAATGCGCGGGCACCTTGCTGCTCTACCAGCGGATGCGGATCGATTGGGTCGGCGCCGGGTTATTAGCGGAAATACGGCTGAAACCGCGGCGCAATGGGTTCGAGCGGTTTTTGCTGTGGGCCGACACTCGTCATCCGCTGGCGATTTTTACGTTGCTTTGTATCGCTCAGGATCCCTTTATCACCACGGCTTACTTCAAGCGTGGCCAGTTCGATGTGATTACACGCGGCGATTGGGGACGCTTCATCCTGTCGGTCATCGTCGCTAATTTTTATTGGGTTTTCATCGCCTCCGCGCTCGGTCACGTGGCGGTCGCGGTTTGGACTTTGGCGTGTTCAATCCTGGGGTAAGACATGGAAGCATTGATAAGAGATGTGACGTCGACGGATCTCACGGCCAATCGCGAACGCTTCGGCGCCAGCGTCTATACCCCTCTCGAAGAAGCAATCGTGACGCTCCGGCAACGCCAGGCGCGTGGTTGGGCGCGTGCTGAGCAGACCGCACTCGGCGCCACTGTGCCCGAGCCGCTGCGGGGGCCGGGACCGATCGCGGTTCTATTTAGACAGGTCGGTTCGGCCAACTACGAAACCCGCCGCGTGGTGCGGCTCGCGGAAGAACACGGTTTGCGGCTAGTGATCTTTGAATATCACGCGGATCGATTCTTAACTCGGAACCGGGACAAATATTCGCTGGGTCGACCCGGGTTTTACGGCGGTCTTGGGCGCAACGGGGGGCGTCGCGTCGAGTACATTCCGTTATTCGATCTCGACGCCGAGAATGGTTCACCGTTCCATGCCATTAAAACCTTTCGCGGTGAGGCTTTGATCGACTTCCATCACCGGCTGTTGGCAGCGGAGTGTCCGAGCCTTTCCGGCGATGCACTGTTTGATGCCTCTCAATGGTTCACCGCCCAGGGTACCGGCGCCCGCGGCTATTACCCCGCGTTTATTTCGTTGTTCCTGCGCCATGCGATCCTCTTCGAAACATTTGTGTTGCACGCCGCGGAATGCGAATTTACCCGCGACGTGTTCCTTCCCGCCTTCGACAAAATTAAAGCGGAAACGGGTATCAAACCATTGATCGTCCCGGCCGAACGCGAGGATTGGGAAGGTGATGAATTCTGGCAGCTGTACCCGGAACGATTGCAACGCCATGTCGGCCCTTATCGAGTTCGCGATCGCGAAGCCGACTCCAATGGTATTCAATGGGAGACACCCGCCGAGCGTGAACGGATATCAATGCCACTCGCGACGTCGGTGTCGGCGCGGCCCAAAGCGAATCTCGTCGCGGTGATACCCTAACCGGCGGGCAACTAACTAACTTCCGGCGATTCTTATCGCGCTGGTTTCGGTGTTGACTAACGCGAGGCGCGGCAGTCGTGGCGTCCCGCGCAGCAATTGCCGCGTCGTCTCGGCGGTTTCCGGTCGACCAAAATAGAAGCCCTGACCGTGCTGGCAGTGCAGCCGCTGCAAATGCGCGAGTTGTTCAACCTTTTCAATTCCTTCCGCCACCACATCGAGTTCCAAGGCATGCGCCAAACTAATCATCGCGCGGACTAGTTCGGAGGAGTCGGAAGTCTTCAAAGCGTCTACGAAGGAACGATCGATTTTCAAGATATCGATGGGAAATCGATGGACGTGGCTCAACGACGAATAGCCGGTGCCAAAGTCATCGAGCGCGATGCGCACCCCCAATGCTTTGAGGCGATCGAGCTGTTCGATGGCGGCGCCCACGTTTTCCATCAACACCGACTCAGTGATTTCGAGGACCAGGATTTCAGGCGGTAGTTGATAGGTTTTCAGAGCTTCGGCGACTTCAGCCGCGAGGTCGACATGCTCGATTTGGCGTCCGGAAATGTTAATGGCGATATGCTGCAGACGTTCCGGTTTAACCGTCTTCAGCCATTCGGACGCGTGCCGACAGGTTTGCATCAGCATCGAGCGGCCGAGCCGATCAATCAAGCCGCTGTCTTCGGCGATTTGAATGAAAATCGCCGGGGACAGCACGCCACGCTCGGGGTGATGCCAGCGCGCCAGCGCTTCCACGCCCACGATTTCCGAAGTGCGCAAATCGACAATGGGCTGAAAATACGGGACGAACTCTCCACGCTCCAGGCCCGCGGTTAATTCCATTTCTAGATCGACCGACTGGCGCATCTTGGCGTACATAGTCGGTTCGTAAACTTCATAGCAACGTTTGCCGCGCGCCTTGGCGCGATACATTGCAAGATCGGCGTTACGCATGAGTTCTTGGGATGACATACCTCGATCACCTTTGGCGATTCCGATGCTGGCGGATAAGGTTAGTTGGCGGCCGTTGATTTCGTACGCCGTGGACAGCGCTTCGACCAAACGCGCGGCCAACGCCTCGACATAAAGTTGAGTCGTGTCACCGGCGACAAGCAGCGCAAACTCATCACCGCCGAGCCGCGCGACAGTGTCGCCGCTGCGTGTGGTGCGAATCAGGCGGCGTGCCGCCACGGCGAGCAGTTTGTCGCCGGCCTCGTGCCCCAGGGTATCGTTGACTTTTTTGAAGTTATCAAGGTCGACGAAGATCAGCGTGGGATACGGCTCGCCCCTATTAAGCGCGAGCGCCAGCTGTTCGTTGAACAGATTACGATTGGCGAGCAAGGTCAAGGTGTCGGTAAACGCGAGGTGCTTCAATTCGTCTTCGAGGCGTTTGCGCTCGGTAATATCGCGCGCATTTAAGACCAGGCCACGCACATTCGGATCGGCGAGCAGATTTGAGCCGACGACTTCGACGTAGAAATACCCGCCGTCGGGTGTTCGTAAACGCCACTCAACTGGCCCCGTTAAACTCGGGTCTTCACTCAAATCGCGGCAGAAGTGGCGCACTTCGTATAGATCATTGGGGTGCGTAAGGTCAGTAAGCGGGGTTCCAAGCAGTTCGTCGGCGGTAAGACCGAGTTGCCGTTCAACGGACGGCGTGATGAAGGACACGCAACCCTTTTCGTCAGTGACGAGCACGATGTCGGATGAATTACGAACCAAGGATTTGTAACGCACCTCAGCGGCTTGCGCGGCTTGCGCGGCCGAAAGTTCGGCATTTTCACGCGTCGCCAGGATTTGACGCAGCACCACGATGACGGTAGTGGCCATGGCGACGAAGGAGAGAATTCCCGTCGGTTGCAGCCAGCCTTCGCGACCGACCCATAGCTGCAAGCCGAATACCGCGACAACCGTGACGTACGGAAATAAATGAAAGGAATAGGCTGCGGGCACGTCGACACGCCCGGTCCGCAGTGACACCGCACGTAATTGCAGCGCGGCGGCAATCGCGACCAGCGCGAAAGAGAGTTGGAAAAAGGCGTCGGTTATTCCTCCGCTTGCGTAGTCGCCATCCGTCGCGGGTTCCATAAAACTCAGATCGGCCGCCATCATGGCGAGGTAACTACAAGCTAGCGTAATTAGCGGGGCGCTGAAGCCCAGGGTTTGCCGTTTGAGCAGCGCGGACACCACGGCAATCAAGAGCATGACATCAGCGATTGGATAAGAGGCACTTACTATGATGCCGAGAATCCCGTGGTCGCTATCCACGGTCGAATGTTGAAGCGCGAAATACCACAGGATGCCGAGCGAACTCACCACTGCGGTGGTGCAATCCAAGGTGAACTTCAAGCGGTCGCGGCCATTCGGCAGGCGTTCGGTGAGAGAGGTCAAGCCATAAATGGCCAGCGGATAAAAAATCAAAAAGAACGGATCCGCCGCTGAGGGGAAGGGCTTTATTTCAAGAATGCCCTCATAAACATTCCAGATGCAATTGCCAATCCAATAGATAATGTAAGCCACCGCCAACGTGCGCCAGCCGCGTGCGACACGTGGATTCGAGGCCGACGCGCGACTGGCGCGCCAGCATAAGAACGCTAGGATTGGACCCACGGGCGTGTCGTAAAACAAGCCGAATACTTTCGTGGCGAGCGCGCCCCCCCACGGCACGAACACCCGCGTCGCACACACCGCGAGCCAGAGCACGAGGGCGCCTGCGAGGCGAATTTCGAACGTTGAGTCAGGCTTCGACGCGGCACGCCCAAGTACGGGCATTGACGTCGTCGGAAGCGAATCAGACAGATTCATAGTGGGCCGCTCTAGTTGTTATTCAGGGTTCAACCTGGGGGATGTCGCGACTTGGTCGTATCGCGCGGAGCCTTAATCCATCCGCCGCCTCCGGTCGATTCGCGACCTTTTAGGGTCAGCGCATACGCCGTTGGCAATCTCCGGTCCCTTGGCATCACGACTCTATATCGCAGGTTGCGTGCCAAGCTTTAACCCTCCATTCTTTCAACCGCTTAGCCGTGAACGACCAGCACGGCACCCCGTTTGGCCGTCAAGGTCCTGACGCCTAATGGTCAGGGGTCCGGCACGGCGTGCGTCAAATTAGCGTTGTGCCCTTGGGTGCCGGAAGTTCTAGTCCGCTCAGAATGCGCGACGATGCGATACACGCGGCATGGCGATATCATCGAGCCCGCACAGGGCCAAGTAATCCAAGGGTTTGATCAAATGCCGGCAATTTATGTCCCGAGTGTCCTGCCGAATTTGCGGCAATGGCGCGCGCTGGGTTTAAAGACCGCACTCGTGACACTAATTGCGGCCGACGGGTCTGCACCGCGACCACTCGGTAGCCAGATGGCAATCGCAGAAACCGGCGCCGCCGTCGGTAATATCACCGGTGGTTGCGCCGAAGCCGCCATCGTCGCCGAGGCCCAGACGCGCATCGTGCGGGGAAAGAGCGGCACGGTGCGCTACGGGGCCGGTTCGCCCTACATCGATATCCGGCTGCCCTGCGGCTCTGGAATTGACGTGTATTTCGATGTCGATTTTGCGGACTCGGCGCTCGTTAGCTTGCTAAGCTTCCAGGCGCTGCGGCAACCCGCAACCTTGAGTATTAATGCGGCGGCCGGCCGCGTTATCGTGGCACCTACGCCCGCCGCTGACCCCGGCGCCTATATTCGTTATTACCCACCCGCGCCGCGGTTGGTTGTCGTCGGGAAGGGTCCGACCGTCCCCATCCTCGCGCGCTTGGCGAGCGCCGCCGATTTTGAAGTGATCGCGATGTCCTCCGAAGTGGAGACACTCGAAGCCACCGTGGCGCACGCAATACGCGCCGAATACTTAGCAGCTCCCGAAGCGTTTCGATTCGCTGAGTTTGATCGCTGGACAGCGTTCGTGTCCTTGTTTCATGAGCACGAGTGGGAACCTCTCATCCTCAAGCAGGCCTTGGCCTCTGAGTGCTTTTATGTCGGCGCGTTGGGTAGTAAGCGTACGCACCAGGAGCGCTTGGTTAATTTGCGTTGTCTGGGGGTTACCGATGCCGTGCTGGCGCGCATTCGCGCGCCAGTCGGCTTGAAGCTGGGTGGCAAGAATCCACCGGAAATCGCGGTTGCCATCGTGGCCGAAATCATTCAGACGCAGCACGCCACCCCATGAGGATGAAACGATTCGGCGCGGTGCTTCTGGCCGCCGGACTATCGTCGCGATTTGCGCGTGGGGATAAATTGCTGCAGTCCTATCGTGGACACCCGCTGTTGTACTGGGCGCTGACCAATCTTGAACGCGCGCATCTCGCGGAGTGTGTCGTGGTCGTGGGGCCCGAGAATGATGAGAAGCCCACGCTAGTCGCACGACTCCCGTTTGCGCTCGCCACCAATCTAAATCCGGCGGCGGGAATGGGTAGCTCGATCGCCATCGGGGTCGCGGCACTAACCACTGCGCTCGACGGGATATTCATTTGCCTCGGCGACATGCCGGATGTCGAGCCGGCGACGTTCGTGCAGCTCGTGGAGTCGTTTGCCATCGCCGAAGGGGCTGCGATTGTCGCCCCCGCTTACCGTGGGCGTCGTGGCCATCCGGTGCTCTTCGCGCCTGCGTATCGCGAGGCGCTGTGTGCGTTGACTGGTGATCAGGGGGCGCGCGCGGTCGTTGACTCCGCGTCGACACTGGTGACGATAGAAGTCGACACTCCTGGCGTATTACGTGATATTGATACGGTAGCGGATATGGCGGAGTTGGGCGCGCCAGAGGCGCCGCCGGTTTCCGCTTAACTACTCGCTTGGCTTCGCGCCAACGCGACAAACGCCGCCTGCAGTCTTCGATCGCTCGGATTAGCATCGTTCGCGCGCCGCAAGAAATCATTCGCTGCCGCGAATTCGCGACGCGTCGCCGCCGCTGCCGCGAGATCGAGATAACGTCCGACGATTTGATCGATTCCCGTTTTAGCATCGTCGTTGCGTGGGTCGAGCCGCAGCACGGCATGATATTTTTCGAGCGCGTTGTTGCCGGGCGGCGTGGTTAAGCGAAATGCCGCGCGATCCGCCGCGGCACGGCGCAATAAGGTGGCGACCTGAAACTGGGTGCTCACGGTGTTTTCGGTTGCCGGCAGCGCCAACTGTCGCGCACGGACCGCCGAAGGTGGTGATTTCCCACGATGATCCGCGAGTGGGTTGTTGTTCGATAATGCCGTCGCGACAGGCGGTTGGTAAATGATGAACGCGATCAAGGCCGCGCAGAACGCTGTCGCACCAACTCCCAGTTGTATTCGCAGTTTGTGTCTAAGGAGCGCCATTCCAGATTCCACCACGGTGCGTGCCGTCAGCGGCTCACGCGCGGTCACCACATGTTCCTCGTCGAGCGGGTCATGGGCTCGGAGTCTGGCGGCGACGACCGCGCGTGCGCTTGACGTGTCGAGGCGTTCACGATTCGCGAGTAAAGCCTGGTCTTTCGCCGCGTTTGCTAGCGCTGTGGGTTGCGCGGTGACGGGTTCCGAGTCTTCGAACATCGCGCGCCAGGCCGCCACCGTTGCAGGTCGTTCGAGTTCACGAAAGGCTAGTGCGCGATCGACGGCGGCCAAGAATTGAAATGAATAGTGGTCGATGCCAGCGGCCGTCAGGCGTGGCATCAGATCGCCGATGCCATCCAAGATGCGGTGTGAACGGTCGACTGAAGGAATCGGCCCACGCCCGGTGATGGCACGGTAGGCGGTTGCGCCGAGACCATAAATATCGGTCCATGGCCCGAGCCCCGCACCATCGGTTCGATACTGTTCGAACGGGGCATAGCCGGGCGAGACCAAGGAAGTGAAGGTTTGTGTATGGCTCTGCAAGGCCTGCCGCGCGGCGCCGAAATCCAGCAGCATGGCGTGTCCGTCACGCCGCAAGTAAATATTGCTCGGTTTGACATCGCGATGAATGTAGCCGTTGTCATGGATGTGCTCGAGCCCATCCATGACATCCATCAAGATCGGAGTCAGCAGTGATTCCGGAATCAGGCGCGCGCGTTTCAGCAGCGCGTCGAGCGTTTCACCCTCTTCATACCGCATCACGAGATAGGCGGTGCCATTCGCCTCGAACACTGAGTGCACGCGGACCACCGCGGGATGGTCCAAGCGGGCGAGGAGGCGGCCTTCTTCGATAAAGCGCGTCAGACCCCAGTCGAAATCGGCTTGTTGGCCGGTGGACGTCGGGACAATCGACTGTTCGGCGCCACGCGTCGCGAACAGGCTCGGCAGGTATTCCTTGATCGCGACCGCTTGATCGAGATTGGTATCGTGCATTAAGTAGGTAATGCCAAAACCGCCCTGACCAAGCACGGCGCGGACTTCATACCACAGCACTTGGTAACCGATAGGCAGGCTCTGGGTGTACTGCGTGGTGGTAATCGGCATGCCTCAATCGTGGTTCTGGACCCGCGCTTTATACCCTTGCAACTCCATTGAGGCAACCCGTGTGCGTGCTTGTGATGGAGTGGGCAGAACCGAGTGGCGCATTGCGAGCGCGGTTACCCGCGAGGTCGCGCGTATCAACCTCGGACTAGAACCTGAAGACCCCATACCCGGGATCTTCAAGTGGCGCATTCAACGCCGCACTGATGGCAATACCTAGTGCGTTGCGCGTATCGATGGGATCGATGATCCCGTCGTCCCATAATTTTGACGTGGAGTAATAGGCCGATAATTGTTCTTGATACGCGCCGAGGGTGTCTTGGTACACCTTCTCGACCACGCCTGGATCGAGGGCCTTACCGTCGCGTTCGAGTTGCCGAGTCTTCACTTCGGCGAGCGTGCGTGCCGCTTGTTCGCCACCCATGACCCCAATTTGATGATTCGGCCAGGCCAACAATAAACGCGCGTCGTAGGCGCGGCCGCACATGCCGTAGTTGCCAGCGCCAAAGGATCCGTGGCACATCACGGTGAATTTCGGTACGCGGCTGCACGCTTGGGCCATGATCATCTTGGCGCCGTCCTTGGTGATGCCGCGCGCCTCGTATTCCTTACCCACCATGTAACCCGTGATGTTCTGCAAGAAAACCAGCGGCGTCGTGTTCTGATTGCAGAGTTCGATGAAGTGCGCGCCCTTCAGTGCGCTATCGTTAAACAGCACGCCGTTATTGGCGAGGATGCCAATCTTGTAACCCCATAAGTTCGCGTAGCCACACACCAAGGTGGTGCCGTAAGCGGGCTGGTACTCATGGAAGCGGCTGCCGTCGACCAAGCGCGCGATCACCTCGCGCATATCGAAGCCGCGTTTGATATCGTCTGGGATGATGCCGTAGAGCTCCTCCGGTGCGTAATACGGAAGCTCGCTTGCCGTTTGTTGAATGGCCCATTTCTGGGGGCGATCCCATTGCGCGACCACTTCGCGACCGAGTGCGATCGCATGCAGTTCCGAGTTCGCAGGATAATC
>JAYUEZ010000303.1:0-4911 GCA_043738965.1 Gammaproteobacteria bacterium | reverse complement strand
TGTCGCACGCGCGCACCGACCACTTTTCCCTCCTCGTCGGCAATCAGCTCCGTGACGCGACCATCGTAAAGCGTGCGAACACCCGCGGCTTCGCACTGGGCGATGAGAGCGGCCATCGCCGCCGATCCCGCGCTTTCGCCTTCGGCCGCCACTGCATGGCCTCGAGGCACTGGGGTCGCTATTTCCCGGTACGGCCACACGGATTCATTACCGGTGCCGAGCAGACATTCGGTGCTCATCAAGAACATCACCTTGCCGCCATAGGAGGTCCGTTCGAAGGGGATCCCCTGCGCTTCCAACCAATTGAAATGCTCGACGCTGCCGTCACAGAACGCACGCAGTGGATCGGGATTGGCAGGTTCGATGCTCGCGTCGAGATAACGATACATATTGTCTGCAGAATCAACGAAACCACAGGCGATCTGCACGGGTGTGCCTCCCCCAAGATAAAAAATCCCGCACGAGATCGCGCTGGCGCCACCGCCACCGCTCGCCCGCTCGATCACAAGAACGTCGGCGCCAGCGCGACGAGCCTCCAGGGCCGCACAAGCGCCGGCGATGCCATAACCGACAATCAAGACGTCGGATTCGTCGTTCCAAGACGAAACATCGCGCGCGCGGATGGGTCCGGCAATTTCGGCCATGGCGAGTTGTTAACCTGCTTAGGAGTTCATTTCAGTATTCGTTGCGAAGGCGCTAGCGTCAACCGCGGTCGACCAATGTCCGAATGAACCACACTCGTCGTCGAATCCTACGGATTTCGACTAAAGTGGGAAAAGCAGCGAGGTGAACGCTATTGCGCGACACTTTCTGTTCAAATACCACGCACAACCGTGTAGGAGCACCTCATGAGTGAAAATCCTCGATTCGACAAAGGGGTCGAAGTCATGACGAAGTTGTTCGGCCGCGCGCCCGATGCAGCGGTGCTGAGCAGCGATTTCATGCAAGTTACCGCGACCCATCTGTTCGGCGACATCTGGAGTCGCCCGGGCCTGAAAATGGAGGAGCGCTCGATGATTACCATCGCTGCACTCACGGTGCTCGGGCGCGAGAATGAGCTTAAGACCCATCTACGCGGCGCCAAGCATCTCGGTATTTCGCGCGAGAAAGTCGAGGAGATGATGCTGCATCTAGCCCACTATGGTGGCTGGCCGACGGGAGTCGCGGGCTTGCGCAAAGTCGAAGAAGTCTACGGCGCGCAAGACCCTGCCAAATCTACCAAGGAATAGTGCGTCAGGTCCGATTCGCCGGTGGCTTCTTGAGCGCCGGCAAGGTGACGCCGGCGGCGGCTTCGAGCACTTTAACCGTCGCGAAGAAATCCTGCGCGCCAAGCCCGGTGGCAAGCGCTCGTTGATACACGCCGGACGCCGCGGCCGTCATCGGCATCTCCGCGCCGACGGCGTCCGCGGAGGCGAGCGCCACTTCAATGTCTTTGGCCGCGATGGCAAGCGCGAAAACATCTTGGTCAAATTTACGCGACAGCACGAGCGGCGCGCGCGCCAGCAACGATCCCGCTGAACTGACCTTTAGCACCTCGAGTATTGCATTCGGATCCATCCCCGCTTTCGCGCCCATGACGAAGCCCTCCTGGATGAGGACACTGGCGGACAGAAATATCTGGTTGTTGACGAGTTTGGTTAAGGTTCCCGCGCCGGCCGGTCCCATATAAAAGAGATTCTCGCCGAAGCATTCGAGTAGGTGGCGTATGGCGTCGAAAGTCGCGCGATCGCCGCCCACCATGACGGCCAATTTGCCGTCGCGCGCGCCGACTCTGCCGCCGGAAACGGGCGCATCCAAGTACTGAACCCCCTGATCGCTTGCTGATTCCGCGATCTGACGATTGAGCGCGATGGCATTCGTCGACAAGTCCATAATCGTGGCCAGCCCGTTCGCGTGCGCAAGGAGTCCGCTGTCGCCGAGCACCACCTCCTTGATCTGCTTGGGTCCGGGCAGCGAGAGGAAGACCGTCGCACAAGTCGTGGCGATCTCTTGCACCGATGCCGCGCGGCGCGCGCCCTTCGCTTCATGTGGCCGAGTGGCTTCGCGATTAATATCGAAGACGCACAAGGGATGTTCGCGATCGATCAAGCGCAGGGCGATCGGGCCACCGATGGTGCCCGTGCCGATAAAACCAATCTCCTTCATCGGTCGTGTCTCCCGCTTTGTCTTATTCGAGGACGAATCCGGCGTAACCCTGGGCCGCGACTTCATCGCACTTGTCACGATAGCGTGGCAAACCACCGCCGTAGCCTAAGAAGGTGCGCTTTTTGCCAGGAATATTGGCGCCCATGAACCATGACGCAGTTTTTGGAAACAGCGTATGGGAAATGACTTCCTCGCAGTGTTGGCGCCAGTTCTCTTCGGCTTCCTCGGTCGCGCGAATGCGTTGCAAGTCGTGCTCACGCAGGTAGCGAATGCAGGCGGTCACCCAGTCAACGTTTTGTTCGATACACCGCGGCACATTACAGAAATTAGCCGCGTTGTGTGCCCCCACCACCGTGAACAGATTCGGGAAACCCGCCACTTGCAAGCCCAAATAAGTGCGCGGCCCATCGCGCCATTTGTCCTTAAGTCCTTGTCCGCCCTCGCCGCGAATATCCATTCGAGTCAGCGCGCCGGTCACGGCATCGAAGCCGGTCGCGAAAATAATCACGTCGAATTCATATTCCGACTCGCGAGTCTTGATGCCCTTCGGCGTGAGGCGCTCGATCGGCGTCGCGCGAAGATCAACCAGCTGCACATTGGGCCGGTTATAAGCCTCGTAGTATCCGCTCTCGAGCGGCACGCGCTTGGTGCCGAAGCAGTGATCTTGCGGCGTGAGCTGCTCCGCAATCACCGGATCCTTTACGCGTTCACGGATTTTCTTGCGCACGAATTCAGCAATCGTCGCGTTGGCCTTTTCGTCGGTCATGATGTCGTAGAAATTACCCAGCCAGAAACCGAAGCCGGGCTCATGCCAGAGCTTTTCGAAAATCGCCTCACGCGCATCATCGCTCACGTCGAAGGCCGAACGCGGGTCAAAATCATGGATGAAGGCACCGAAGCTCTGGCGGCATTGCTCGAACATCGCGTCGTAACGAGCCTTGAGATCAAGTTGTTCCGCAGGAGTGATCGGTCGATTGTTGAGCGGCACACAGAAATTCGCCGTGCGTTGAAACACGGTTAGCTGACCGACATTTTTGGCAACTTCGGTAATTAACTGCACCGCCGTCGCGCCAGAACCAATAACACCCACGCGTTTATTACTGAGATCGACTGGACGATGTGGCCAATTCGCGGTGTGCCAGCTTTCGCCCTTGAAGTCGCTGATGCCGGGGATATCCGGGGTATAGGGCGCGGACAACACGCCCACCGCCGTGATCAGAAATTTTGCACGGGCACGCGCGCCGTGCTCGGTGGCGATTTCCCAGCAATTCTCCGTCTCCTGATAAACCGCGGAAGCAATGCGTGAGTTGAAACGGATGTCGCGCCGCAGATCGAATTTATCGGCGACGAACTCCAGGTAGCGCAACGTTTCGGGTTGCGCCGAAAAATGTTCGCTCCAGTTCCATTCCTCAAGCAGGGTCTTCGAGAACGAATACCCGTAGGTGTAGCTCTCGGAATCGAACCGTGCGCCGGGATATCGGTTCCAGTACCATGTGCCGCCGACGCCGCTGCCCGCCTCAAAGACCCGTACAGAAAGTCCGAGCTCACGTAGCCGGTAGAGTTGATACATCCCCGCTATGCCCGCGCCGATGACGATGGCATCAAAGGTTTCGGCGACAATCGGGGAGGCACGGGCTGTTTCGGCGTTGGACATGATCAATTCCTCCTGACGCTGCGAATTTTCTCGACGTGATGGCAACGTGCGGCCAGTATACTGTCTCCACTCACCGCCCTGACAAGGAGGCGAAAAATGGCAGTTCCGATACTCGATCTCTCGGATAGCAAAAACTTCGCGCAGGGTTTCCCGCATGAGTTTTTCACCTGGCTGCGTGCGCAGGAGCCGCTGTACTGGCACGCGCCGACCGCGGTCACGCCAGATGGCGAAGGCTTCTGGGTATTCAGCCGTTACGCCGACGTCGACAGCGTTATCATGGATCCGGCGGCGTACTCCTCCGATAAGGGCGGTGAGCGCGTCGCTGGTGGCACGACGATTAAGGACGAGGTGTCGGCGGGCAAGGTGATGAATCAAACCGACGATCCCTTGCATCGCCGGTTGCGGGCCATCGTCAACGAAGGCTTCACCGTCAAGGCGATTTCGGCGCTGGAAAGCGAGTTGCGTACTCGCACCCGACGATTACTGCAGGGGATCCAGGCGGGCGAGCATTTCGACTTTGCGCAACGTGTCGCGAGAGAGATCCCGACCCAGGCCATTTGCATCGTGTTGGGCGTGCCGGAGGAAGATCGCCTGATGCTCACGGATTGGGTGGATCGCGGCATCGAAGTACCGTCGGATGCGGTCATCGCCGAGGAATACGTCCGCAAAATCCGCCGCTACGCGCAGGGCTTAATCGAACGTAAGCGCGCGGCACCCCAAGACGATATTTTTTCGACCATTGTCCATGCGCGATTCGAAGCCGATGGCTCGACACTTTCGGACCACGAGCTGCGTTCGTTTTTTGGACTGTTATTTCCCGCAGGCGCGGAGACCACGACGCGTTCGATCAGCGGCGGGATGCTCGCGCTCATCGAACGGCCGGCCGCGTGGCGGCAGCTGCGTGCCGATCCGGCACTGCTGAAGACCGCGGTCGAGGAAATCGTGCGCTGGACCACTCCCTCTTGCTACAAACGGCGCACCGCCACCCGCGACATTCAACATTCGGGCAAACTGATCCGCGAGGGCGATAAAGTCACGTTCTGGGAAATGTCGGCAAATCGCGACGAACGCGTGTTCGAACGTCCGTTTGACTTCGACATCGCGCGTTCGCC
>JAYUEZ010000302.1:0-13031 GCA_043738965.1 Gammaproteobacteria bacterium | reverse complement strand
GGATTATCGGGTCCGGCGATCAAGCCCGTGGCGCTATTGAAAGTCTTTCAGGTCTACCAAGTCGCGCGCGCGCATAACATTCCGATCATTGGCCAAGGTGGGATCCTGACCGCCGAGGATGCAATCGAATTCATGTTGGCGGGCGCCTCAGCGGTAGGGATTGGAACAAGCTTGTTTTACGAACCCTTGGTTTGTCGTGAAATTAATGCCGGCATCGTCGCGTACTTGGCGCGCCACCAAATCGCACGGGCAAGCGACTTGATTGGGCGCTTGGAATTAAACGCCGGTTAGTGGATGACGCTTAATCTTTTAAGCGTTTGAGAAACACGCGCATCTCTTTTGCTGCTTGCACATCGCCTTTGGCTTCGGCGACGAGAATTCCTTGGGCAAACGCGTGGCGGGCTTCAGCCATTTGATCCGTCGCTACCAAGGCCTTGCCGAAGAGCTTCCATGCGGCGGAATACTGGGGGTCAAGTTCGATCGCGCGCGCCAAGTGCGACACGGCGCGCGCGGGCTCGGTCGCGAGATAGGCGTTGCCCAAACTAAAGCGCAGCACCGCGCTGTCCGGGCCATTCGCGAGCAAGCGTTCGAGCCGCTCGCTAAGAGTAGAAGCCATCGCCACGCGACTTGGTTACTCTTTAGCAGCTTCCTTAATCTGCCGGGGGTCGATCCCCAGACTTCGCAATTTTCGATAGAGGTGGGTGCGTTCAATGCCGACGCGCTCCGCCACTTTGCTGACACTGCCGTCGCATTGTTGCAGCTGAAATTCGAGATAACTTTTTTCGAAGCGCTCGCGCGCTTCGCGCAATGGCAATTCGAATCCGGGTTGCAGGTTCTCGGTGTCAGTGGGAGCCCGCACGCCGAGCGCGGTGCTAATTTCATGCGCTTCCACTTGTTCGGTATTCCCTAAAATCAACAAGCGTTGGACGAGATTTTTGAGTTCGCGGACATTGCCAGGCCAGCGATACTCGCGCACGCGACTTTTCGCCGCGGCCGAAAAATCGCGACGCGGCAATCCTTCTTGAGCGACAAAATACGCGACGTAATGGGTGAGGAGTTCGTCGATATCTTCCGCGCGGTCGCGGAGCGGCGGCACTTGCAGCGGCACGATATTCAAGTGATAGAAGAGATCATCGCGAAAGCGACCAGCGGCGACTTCGAGCGCCAGATTACGCCGGGTAGCGGCGACGATTCGGACATCGATCGCCACCGGATCACGACCACCGACCCTGAGCATGGAATTCTGCTCCAACGCACTCAGGAGTCGCGCTTGCGTGCTCAAATCCATATCCGCGATATCTTTTAGAAACAAAGTGCCGCCGTTTGCTTGTTCGAGCGACCCGTAGGTCACGCGACCGCCATCTTCGACGCCAAACAATTCGTTGTCGGGATTCTCGCGGGCCAATCCCGCCACGCCGACCGCGATGAACGGACCGCTGGCGCGCGGACTATGCTGGTGCAAGAAGCGCGCGACGACTTCCTTTCCCGAACCGGATTCACCGGAGATAAAGACGGCGGTTTTGTGTTGGGCAATTCGGCGGCAATTCGCGCGCAGTTGTTCCATCGCGCGTCCACGACCAAGCGGCTGCGCTTGGAGGCTCCCGCCGCGTCTCAAGCCGAGGTTCTCGCGTTGCAGGTTCGCCGCTTCCAGCGCGCGCTGAATCGTCAGCAAGAGCTTCGCGATGGACAGCGGTTTCTCGATGAAGTCATAGGCCCCGAGGCGCGTTGCCTCGACCGCGGTCTCGACCGTGCCATGGCCCGACATCATGATCACGGGACAATCGAGCGCATTGCCTTCGGACCATTCCTTCAGCAACGTGATCCCGTCGGTATCCGGCATCCAAATATCGAGCAACACCAGATCGGGACGTCGCTTACGCCGTGCCTCGCGGGCTTGCGTCGCGTTCTCAGCGACCGTCACGTCGAACCCTTCGTCTTCGAGGATCTCTTTCAGCAGCACCCGAATATCTGGTTCGTCGTCGACGACTAAAATCGTTTGCCCACTCATGATGCTTTCCTATCCAGCGTTGGATTCGACTGCAGTGGCGCGTCGTCCAATGGTAAACGAATGATCGCGTTGGCGCCGGGGCCGCTGTTGTTCTCTAGTGTGACCATACCACCATGTTCCTCGACGATCTTCTTCACAATCGCGAGGCCGAGGCCAGTGCCGCGAGTTTTATTTGTGACATAGGGTTCAAAAACCGTATCTAACATTTCAGTTTTAATGCCTTCGCCGTTGTCGGCGATTCGTACTTCCACATGATTACGTGAGGTGGACCGTGATTGTCGCGTGGTAACGGTAATCACGGCCGGCTCCGTGCCCGTACTCGCCTCCAAGGCATTTTTGATGAGGTTGTTGAAGACCTGGCGCAGTCGACCGGCATCGACCGAAATTAGCGGTAGCGTTCGATCAAAATCGAGTTCAAAACGCGCGGCGCTGTTCACGCTCTTAAACAATTCGGTCACACCGGCGACTAGATCGTTCAGATCTATTCGCTCCTGATTAATCACCGGCGGCCGCGCGTAATCCGAAAAGGTATTGACCATGGTTTTCATGGTGTCGACCTGCTGCACGATCGTACTCGTGAGCCGATCCAGCGTTTCGGCATCGGCCGGCGCCATCTTCGTCAGGTATTTCTGACGCAGGCGCTCCGCCGAGAGTTGGATTGGCGTCAACGGATTTTTGATTTCGTGCGCCAGTCGCCGCGCCACTTCGGACCACGCCGCATCGCGCTGACCTTTGATCAGCGCGGTGATGTCGTCGAACACCACGACGTGGCCCGGTTCGTTTTCCGCCCCGAACGAGACCATTGTCCCTCTGCACATTAGCATTTTGCGGCCGCCGCGGCTGAAAATCTGAACTTCCTGTTGCCAACGCTGCGCTGAACCAAGATGCTGCGTCAAACCTTCGACAAACGGCCGCAAATGTTCGCGGAGTTCGCTAAGTTGGGTGAGTTCGATGCCAATGGGCGCGGTCTCTCCCACTTCCAAAATTTGATGGCCGCTCGCGTTTAATGTCGTGATCTTGAGTTGATGATCGAGCGCGAGCACGCCCGACGAGAGCTGGCTTAGCAAGGTATTTACATATTTATTTTGAGTTTCGATTTCGGAGCGGGCGGTGGCGATGCGGCGGGTCATCGCGTTAAACGAGCTGACTAGGAAGCCGATTTCGTCCGAACTCGTTACCGGTAGCGTGGTGGTGTAGTCACCCTGCGCCACGGCCGCGGTACCCGCCGCCAAATCGCTGATCGGCGCGGCCAACCGCCGCGCGGAATACAGGGCGGCCCACGCGGCTGTTGCGATACTGGATAACAACACCAAGGTTAGCGTCATCACGAAGCTCAATTGCAGCTTGTCACGCAAATAAACCAATTCGTTGTATTGCGCGAAGGCGCCCTCAACGCTTTCGGCGAGCCTGCTCATGCGCGCGGCCAGCGGAAATTGGGCATGCAGGATGCGCTGCTCACCGCCGACCAGTGTGTTAGGAATGTTGACCGCGACGCGAATGACAAGTCCCGCATTGCCCAGCGGCTCAAGACCGATGTAACTACGACCTTGCCGCAGTTGGAGCAGAACGGGCTCGGACGGCAAATTTGGAATGAAATTCGTGGCCGCACTGCTCGACTCGAGCAGTCGTCCTTGTGGCGTTAGCAACGTTAGCTCGTCGGCGCCGCTGTGTTGGCGCATTAAGTCGAGGTCAGCGCGCGAACTGTCCCAGGAATTGGCGACCACCGTGCTGTTTGGATTCCGGAGCGCGTCCAAATTAAGGACCGACGTGGTGTTGTCGCCTTGGACTAGATCTTCAGCAAGTTTTTCGGTTTGACTCAGCAGTTCTCGCATCCTTAGATCGAGCGCGTTACGGCTTAAATCGAGTGCATCGTGCAAAGCCCGGTCAATGCGCACATCAAACCAACTGTCGATACCACGGCGTAGGAAGTCCACCGAAAAACTGTAAAGCACCAGCATGGGCAGTACGGACAGAACCACAAAAATAATCAGCATACGGACTGTTAGACGCGCGCCCGGCTGACGTCGACGTAGTTGCCCGATGAGTTGGCGGGCATTGATTAGGAGGAGAACGACGAACGCGATCAACCCCAGGCAATTGGTGATGAGTAGCGTTGAAAAAAGTGTGCCGAAACGTCCTGAATTTTGGATTGCTGCGCTCATTAGAATTAGTGATGCGAGCATCGACACGCTCAAGAGCGAAACCGCCGTCACCAGCGCGATGCGCGGCTGCTTCATGGCACCAGATCCCAGTTGCGCCAGTCACTGCCGATATGCCAGCTTGGAGAAATATAGGCGATGGGTCGCAGCGGTGCTGGCAGTGATTCAATATCCAATCGCACCCGCATTCGACCGCTGCTTTCGCCGTGATTGAGTAGCTCGGCAGCCTTACCGATGGCGACGTCGTGCAGCTCGCCGAGCTCAGCGAGGGCGTCGTCCAAGGAGGGCGCGGCCAGGCGTTTGTTACCGACGATATCCGTGATCACATACCGATTGGCTAGCGCATGACGTTCAAGTTTGTACGTGCGGCGAAGCGCCAGCAGCGTTGAATCCCACAGCCAGCGCCGCGGCTGGCGAATTTCAAATTCGAAGGCGAATACCAGCGGCACGCCACTTTCGACCGCTTCCCGCGCATCCTTGGTTAACTGCACCGTCAAACGCGCGTCGACGAAATAGAAATCATTAACGCGCTTACCTTCGATCCGAATGATGTTAATGTCGTTGGCGATGCTCTGCATTGAATATCCGCACAGCAAAATCGAGAAAACCAAAATGAATGTGCGGCGCACTATTGTGAACTCACCGTTGCGCAGGGTTTCCTTAGCAAAGCGTAATAGAATCCATCCATCGCGTGTTCGCCCGGTAATATTTGACGCCCGAATTGCGTTCTGCTACCCCATTCTCCATTGATCGGAACACTTTGTGCCGACTGTGAGTTCGCGGATATAAATTGTTCGATTACGCGATCATTTTCCGCCGCGAGTACTGAGCAGGTCGCATATAGCAATTGACCGCCCGCTACCAAGCACGACCATGCTGCGGACAGCAAGCTCAATTGCTGGGTTTGAAGTTGCAAGATATCTTGCGGGCGCCGGTGGAATTTAATATCCGGATGCCGGCGGATAACACCGGTCGCTGAACACGGGGCATCCAACAAAATGCGTTCGTAGTTGACATGCGCCGGATGGTCCGCGATCCGCGCGGCGTCGCCGACCATGACCACGCAGCTTAACTGGAGTCGTGCGAGGTTGGCCGCCAGCAATTGTTGACGCTTCGGATCGCAATCGAGCGCGGTGAGTTCAATGCCAGGGACTTGCTCCAGCAAATGGGTTGTTTTCCCGCCCGGCGCGGCGCAGGCATCGAGAACCCGCTGGCTTGGTTGACAGTCGAGGAGCGGCGCCGCCAGTTGCGCTGCCTCATCTTGGACTGAAAATAACCCAGACTCGAAACCCGGTAAGTCGAACACTGAACACGGGTTTACTAAGTGAATTCCCATCGGCGCGATTAGCGTCGGCGTTGCCGCAAACCCCGCACGGTCTAGCAGTTCGAGGTATCCCCCGCGACTAGCTCGAAGTCGATTGACCCGAAGCGTCAGCGGCGCGTGTTGATTGTTCGCCTTCAAGATCGCGGGGTACTGTCGTGGCCAATCTCGCGCAAGATCGGAAATCAACCACGCTGGGTGATTCCACTTGATTTCATCGCTCGTAACGACGGCGTGGGCGTTCGGCGTTTGTCGCAACGTCGCGCGCAGCACGCCGTTGACCAAGCCTTTCGCCCATCCGCGACCGAGGGCATCGCAAGCCGCCACGGATTGATTAACTGCCGCATAAGGGACGGTGGTCATGTTTAAAAGTTCGTTGATTCCGGCCAGGATTAGCATTTTTAGCGGCGCGTCGCGCGGCTTGATAGCGCGCTTAAGAAGGCCGTCTAGCGTGCCGCAAAGAGCGTAATAGTTGCGCAACACGCCGTATACCGATTCTTGTAAAAACGCGGCGTTCAAGTTGGTGGTGCGCGATCGTGCCTGTTCAAGTGCTTGGTCCAAGGAATGGTCGTTGGCGATTACGTCATGTAACACGTCCGCGATCAGCGCTCGAATTGGCGGGACTGCGTCCGTCACTGGGCCGGGGCGGGCTGCCGGTATCCATTAATAAATTCGCGCACCGCCATGACGCGCTTTCCGGCGGGTTGCAATTCTAGTAGGCGCAATTTGCCGTCTGTAGTTGCGATATCGATCCCGTCTCTGGTCCACGCCAAGATTGTGCCCGGGGATTTTAACGTTAGCGCCGGCATCGCGACCGCCGCGCGAATATTTACCGGCAATCCGACGACCTCGGTAACTGCCAGCGGCGCGGGGTTCAGCGCGCGAATTTTGCGCTGCAGGACGAGCGCTGGTTCACGCCAATCGAGCCCGCGATCGTCGCTCGTTAGTTTAGCGGCGTAGGTAACACCCGCCGCCGCTTGGGGCACCGCCGAAGCAAGTGCTTTATCGAGCTCGGCGAGCACTTCGCAGAGCGCGCGGGCGCCGAGCTCGGCCAGCTTGGTGCTCAAACTTCCCGCGGTATCGGACTCCGCTATCGGGCAGGTCGCGATACGCAGAATGGGGCCCGCGTCCAAGGCTGGAATGACTTGCATGATGGTGACGCCGCTTTCACGGTCACCGGCCATGATGGCGCGTTGAATCGGCGCGGCGCCACGCCAACGCGGTAATACCGAGGCATGGACATTGAGCGCGCCATAGCGGGAAATGGCCAAGGCCGACGCGGGGAGAATAAGTCCGTAAGCGGCGACGATAAGCAGATCTGGCGCATAGCGCGCGAACTGCGCGACTACCCTGTCGTCACGCCAATTGAGTGGTTGTTCGAGTGTTAGATTGTGTGCGATAGCAGCAGTCTTGACCTCGCCCACGTGCAATTTTTGGCCACGTCCGGCGGTTCGGTCGGGTTGGGTGTAAACCGCAATCACATCGACCGAATCATGATTGGCCAGCATCAGTAAGGTTGGAACCGCGAACGCCGGAGTGCCGGCGAAAACTACTTTCAGCGGTCTAGTCGATGCGGTGTTCGTCAACTTGAATAATTAGCGGTTCGGGTGCGTTGCGGGAGTCCGCGTTTAGCCGACGGAACGCTGGTTCTTGCGGAATTTCTTGCTGATTCGGGTGCGTTTTAGCGCCGATAGTCGGTCAACAAACAGCTTTCCATTTAGGTGATCGATTTCATGTTGGATACAGATGGCCAACAAACCTTCAGCGATGCACTCGAACGCGACGCCGTTTACCGCCAGTGCCTTGACTCGAACCCAACAAGCGCGCGTGACGGTCTCAAATATGTCAGGAACCGAAAGACAGCCTTCTTCCATCGAATCCGAACCTCGAACTTCAGCGATTTCAGGATTGATCAGACATACCGGCTGATTACGTTCCTCGGAAACATCAATCACGATGATGCGCTGGTGAACATTGACCTGGGTTGCCGCTAGGCCAATGCCGGATGCTCGATACATGGTTTCAAACATGGCGTCGACGAGCGCACGGGTTTCCCCATCCACGTGCGCGACAGGCTTGGCCACGGTACGCAATCGGGGATCCGGAAAATGCAAAATCTCGAGAGCCGCCATAACCACGTAGGATGCCAGGAACGGAGCCACAGGATAGAGGCAAGGTTGTGGCTTATCAAACGGTTAGGGTTCCCAAAGCGATCGTGCGACGGGGCTGTCGAAATTTTTGGAGGTTCTGCTAAACTACATTAAAGGGACAATCTAAGAGCATTGATATGATTGGAAAATTGGTTCTGATGATTTTTACGTTGATGGGCCTCGCCTCGAATGTGTGCGCTGAGCAGATTGTCCTTAATCCACAGCACCCTCAAAACTACGTTGTGGTCAAAGGGGACACGCTGTGGGACATCGCTGGACGCTTCCTGCGTTATCCATGGCAATGGCCCGCGATTTGGTCGGCAAATCAACAGATTGCGAATCCCAACCTAATCTATCCAGGCGATGAGCTAACGCTGACCTACAAAGATGGTCGCCCGCTATTGGGACTGACGCGAGGACGCAACCTCAAGCTCTCGCCCACCGTCCGCGAGCACGTGCATAGCGAAGCTATTCCGCCGATTCCATTGGACGCAATCCATCAGTTCTTGAGTCGGCCGCGCGTCGTGACCGAGCACGACATCGACCGGGCGGCTTATGTCATTGGCAGTCAGGATCAACACTTAGTAAACGGCGTCGGTGGACGGATTTATGTCCGCGGCCTGTCGGATGCGTCCCGCACGGCGTACTCGGTGTTTCGAACAGGCGCCGAATATCGTGACCCCGATACGAATGCGTTATTGGGCTACGAAGCACTCCATGTCGCCGACGCGGTCATGTATAAATTTGGCGATCCAGCCACGGTCGAGATCACCTGGTCGAATCGCGAAGTCCGTAACGGTGATCGGTTGCTGCCGCAGGAGGCAGACGAATATCCAGAATTTGTTCCACACGCACCCGAAGCGGCGGTCGATGGACGTATTATTTCGGTCATCGACGGCGTTTCTCAGATTGGGCAGCACAATGTGGTGGTGATCAATAAGGGCCATGCCGATGGCTTGGCGCCGGGACACGTGCTCGCCATTTTCCAAGCTGGGAAGGTCGTGCAAGACCCCTTGGGCACGGCCAAGGCGGCCAAACAGCGAGTGGAAGATCTGCGTCGCGCTGAATTGGAAAATCCGTCCGGTATTGGACGATTCTTTGATCATGTCGCGAACAATGTTCGCGATGCCAAACACTCGGTCGATGCAGCACTTGGCGAATCCATTGGCGGCGCCCCGATGACCGTGGAGCTGCCCGAGGAGCGGGCCGGTGAATTGTTGATTTTCAGAACATTCGACAGCGTTAGCTACGGCCTAGTGATGGACACGCAGCGCGCCGTCCACGTCAAAGACAAAGTTCGAAATCCTTAGCCGAAAAGGTGCGCCGGTCGCCTGGAGCGCCAAGCGCACTATGAAAGTGGGGATGGTCGCCGCTAGAATAAGCGGCGATGGACAAAGGACTGGACATCGAATGGAGACGCTGCTGCCTGGCGCTGCATAAAGTGCTGGGTGCGCGCCCTGATCGGCTCCGTGAGCTGATAACCGATCTGCGCCAGCGCACAATCGCGGGCGTAACCGCCGGCGAACTACTGCGCCAGACAGAAGGCATGGCGCGACGGAATTCGGTTGCTGCGGATTGGAAAGCGGCGGAGTCTGCGCTTCAGTGGCTTGCCCCCGGTCGCGAACTCTTACTGATTACCGATCCGACCTACCCGCCCGCGCTACGTGAGATTTCGGCCGCGCCCCCGCTTTTATTTGTCGCCGGAGACCCGTCGGTTCTGGGACGCCCACAGTTGGCCTTGGTCGGTAGCCGCAAGGCTACCGCGTCCGGTCTCGAAACGGCCACCTGGCTAGCAAACGGACTCGCGCTCCAAGGATTCAGCATCACGAGTGGCCTCGCCCACGGCATCGATACTGCGGCGCACCGTGGTGCGCTTAGCGCGTGTGGCACCACTATCGCGGTGCTCGCGACGGGGATCGATCGCACTTATCCGCAACAAAATCGGGATTTGGCGGAGAAAATTTCGAGCTCAGGCGCGTTGGTGTCGGAGTTTTCGCTGGGCGCGGCGCCGGTCGCGTTTCACTTTCCGCGACGTAATCGGGTGATCAGTGGTCTCACCCTTGGCACGGTCGTGGTGGAGGCCACGCTTAAGAGTGGCTCGCTCATCACCGCGCGCTATGCCTTGGAGCAGGGTCGCGAGGTATTCGCCGTTCCAAGCTCCATCAGGAACAGTCAAGCCGAGGGCTGCCACGCCCTGTTAAAACAAGGTGCGTGCCTCGTAACGAGTCCCGCGGATATTCTTGAAGGACTCCCGGCGCACCTAGTGCCGTCCCAAACTAAACGCATGAGCGACACTCGTCCGATGACCGAATCTACCACCAATAGCATCGATGGCCCCGACGCGGTGCGGGTGATTTCGAGCTTGGGGTTTGAACCGCTCAGTATGGATCACCTCGCCGCGAGTACCGGATTGACGATACATTCGCTTTCATCCATCCTGCTCCGCCTTGAGCTAGAAGGGTATGTGCGCTCACTCCCGGGTGGTTATTTCGAGCGCGCAGATGGTCCGACCCACACTCGTTAGTGCACAGACACTCAAGAAGTCCGAAGAACTGCTTCAAGCAGCGGCCATGATTCGCGAGCGGAAATTACATCGATGCTTGGATGACTGTCCGAGTTCGTTTCATAACAACGCTCGCCGCCGGTTAATCAGACTAAACACAGGTTCGTACGTTTCGAATGACTAAAAACCTCTTGATCGTTGAGTCGCCGGCGAAAGCCACCACGATTAAAAAATATCTCGGGAATGATTTTGAAGTACTTGCTTCTTACGGACACGTGCGCGACCTGCGACCGAAAGAAGGCGCGGTCGAACCAGAAGCCGATTTTTCGATGCGTTACGAGGTCATCGAGAAAAACAGTAAACACGTCGACGCGATAACCAAAGCCGCGAAGAAAGCCACCCAAATTTTCCTGGCAACCGACTTAGATCGCGAAGGTGAAGCGATTTCTTGGCACATCGCGGAGCTGCTCAAGGAGCGCAATGTTCTCGACGGGAAGACAATTAAACGCGTTGTTTTCCACGAGATCACGGCGCGCGCGATTCAAGAGGCGGTCGCCAATCCGCGAGCGATCTCGATGGATCTGGTTAATGCGCAGCAAGCGCGACGCGCACTTGACTATCTAGTGGGCTTTAATCTCTCGCCTTTACTTTGGAAAAAAATCAAGCGTGGCCTGTCGGCCGGCCGAGTCCAAAGTCCAGCTTTATGCATGATTTGCGAGCGCGAGATCGAAATCGAAAAATTCCAAGCTCGCGAATATTGGACGATTGAAGCCGATCTCGGCGCCGAGACGAGCAAATTTGTCGCCAAGCTGGCCGCGCACAATGGCGCTAAAATTACGCAGTTTTCGATCGAAAACGAAATAACGGCTTTTGCGGTTCGGAACGAATTACTGCGCGCTGGACAGGGTGAGCTGGTGGTGTCAAACATCGAGCGGAAGCAGCGCAAGCGAAATCCCGCACCGCCGTTTATTACGTCGACCCTGCAGCAGGAAGCCGTACGTAAGCTTGGCTTCACTGCGCAGCGCGCAATGCGCGTGGCGCAGCAATTGTATGAAGGCGTAGATGTCGGTGGCGGGTCGGAAGGCCTCATTACCTATATGCGAACCGATTCATTGACGCTTGCCGCCGAAGCACTGGACGAAATCCGCGGCTATATCAACGAACGTTATGGCGCTGACAATCTTCCCCTCCGCGCCAACCTGTACAATACAAATTCGAAGAATGCCCAAGAGGCACACGAAGCCATCCGACCGACGTCGGTGCGCCGGGCGCCGGGCGATCTAAAAGCATACTTATCTTCTGATCAACTGAAGCTCTATGAGCTAATTTGGAAGCGAACGGTTGCGTCGCAAATGTTGCCGGCCACGTTGGATTTGGTTGGAGTAGACCTTAAGTGCGGAGACAAGGCTATGTTCCGCGCGAACGGCACAACCGTGTCATTTGCTGGCTTCATAACGGTTTATTCGGAAGGCCGTGACGACCAAGAAGACGAGGAAGGCGCGTTGCCCCCACTGACGGAAAATCAGCGCGTGCCGTTGGCGGACATTCGGGCCGAACAACATTTCACCGAGCCACCGCCGCGTTACTCGGAAGCCACGTTGGTGAAGTCGCTCGAAGAATACGGCATTGGACGGCCGTCCACCTATGCTGCGATTATCTCGACCTTGCAGCAGCGGGAATATGTCGAGCTCGATAAAAAGCGCTTTAGACCGACAGATATTGGGCGGGTAGTCAGCTTATTCCTGACTAATCATTTTCAGACTTATGTCGATTACGACTTCACCGCCAATCTTGAAGACGAATTGGACGCCGTGTCGCGCGGTGAGCGCGAGTGGATCCCAGTGTTAAGGGCGTTTTGGGAACCCTTCCATGCGATGGTTGAAGACAAAGAACGAACCGTCACGCGCAAGGAAGCAACGCAAGCGCGCTTATTAGGGGAAGAACCGAGTTCAGGTAAGCCGGTTTCGGTGCGCATGGGACGGTTCGGTCCGTATGTGCTAATCGGCAATCCGGAAGACGAAGAAAAGCCGCGCTTTTTTGGGCTTCGACAAGGCCAACGCATCGACACCATTACGCTATCGGAAGCGCTCGAACTGACCAAACTCCCACGCACGCTAGGTACCAACGAGGCCGGTGAGTCCGTGTTAATCGGGATCGGCCGCTTCGGACCCTATGTTCGCTATGGCGAAAAGTTTGTCTCCTTAACCAAAGAAGATGATCCCTATGTCATTACGCTTGATAGGGCTCTGATCTTGATTGCGGACAAGCTAAACGCCGATAAGTCACGTGAAATCAAACTGTTTCCGGATTCTGACGTAAAAATTCTCAATGGCCGTTACGGCCCATATCTCACCGACGGGACGCGGAACGCGCGCTTGCCAAAGGACACTGACCCAGTGGCGTTGACGCTGGAAGCGGCAGTTGCCTTGTTAGCCGAAGGTAAGCCGCGCCGCGCGCCCCCGGCGCGCAAGAAAGCGTTCGTGAAGGCGGCGCCCAAGAAGCTAACCACTAAGAAGGCGCCCATTAAGAAAGTGAGCGCCAAGAAAGCAAAGAAGCAAATAGTTCAACCGACTGATATTGCTAAAAATAGAGTCTCGAATTGATAGCTCTTATCGGACTTGCCGGCGACCACGAACAAGGCTAGGGGCTGACAGTCGTGGTCGCGTGATGCATTTAGAATGGGTCACCAAATGATTTCCCACGCGGTGGCCAGGCCTTCAACTTGGCTGCGGTAGCGCGAGTATATGGCCGTCAAGCCTTCATAACTCGTTGACACGCCGCGCTTAAATTACGACAATTTCCGGCTACCGTTTTGGAGGGGTACCCAAGCGGTCAACGGGAGCAGACTGTAAATCTGCCGGCTCTGCCTTCGTAGGTTCGAATCCTACCC
>JAYUEZ010000301.1:0-4920 GCA_043738965.1 Gammaproteobacteria bacterium | reverse complement strand
CGTCGATCCCCACCCTTGCCATCGGGTTTACCGTGGCAACGGCCAATTTTGTCATTGCCGCGGGTTACCATGCGAATCTTGAAGCCCCGGTTTTCATGGTCGCGACGCTCTGGACGCTTGGGGTCACCGTAATCTCATTCGTCGCGTTATTGATGACGACGCGGCCGGCGAAGTGACTTACGTCGCCGTCGGCAGCTCCGCTTTCGAGGCAACGAAATAGAAGCGCATATAGCGACTTGGTGTGAGGCTGTCACGGACGTCATCCCGGCGAAGCGAGCTGTGATTACGCCGGAATGACAGTAGGCGCGGCCAGCAAGGTTGGCGCGCACGATGCCGCCGTCCAATTTTCGAAATCTTCGAGCGTCATCGGCTGCCCTAGGTAATAACCCTGACCACAATCGCAGCCAAGCTCAGTCAGAAATTCAAGTGTTTTTTGATCTTCGATGCCTTCGGCCACCGCGGTCATTCCGAAATTGTGCGCTAAATCGATCACACTGCGGACAATCACCGCGTTCCGTTCGCTCCCGATGACACCCATGACAAAGGATTTGTCGATTTTCAATTCATCAACGGAAAGTCTTCCCAGCTGCGCGAATGACGAATATCCGGTTCCAAAATCGTCGATCGACAAGCGAATATTTTCGCGATGGAATTTGTTCAATATTTCGATGGCGATTTCGGGATCTCTAATCAAGGCGCCTTCCGTGATTTCGAGGGTTAACTGCTGTTTATCAGTACACCAGATGCTTGCAGTCTGGGTAATGAAGTCAAAAATATCCGGGTCGTTCAGCGCCATGGGGGAAAGATTCACCGCCACCGAGAACCCCGGGTATCGCTCGAAATAGTCACTGCAACAACGCAGCGCGGCATTCAAGGTCCAGAGCGTGATCTTCACGATGAGGGTGCTGCGTTCTGCAATCGGAATAAAAACATCGGGAGGCACCCGCTCGCCGCTCGCCGTGGTCCAGCACACCAGCGCTTCGGCGCCGACCAAGCGCCCGCTACGCAAATCCAACTTCGGCTGTAGGCACAGATGAAGTTCATCGCGCTCGATCGCCTCGAGCAATGAACGTTCGAGCGCGTAACCACGCGTATGCTTGAATTGACCTTCGAGGCTGGTTGAATAGACCGCGTAGCCCATCGGATTTTCATTCGATTGCGCCAAGGCCAACTCGGCGCAACGTAACAGGGTCTCCGGCGCTGACGCATGCGTTGGAAACAACGCTACTCCAACTGCGATTTGAATCGTTAGGTCGCGGCCCAAAAATTCGAATCGCGCCTTGCAGGATTTCAAGACGCTTGCCGCCGCCAATTCAGCCTGTGCGCTGCCAAAGAGGTTCGGCAGTACCAACGCGAAGCCGCCTTCCTCGATGCGTTCGATGCTATCGATATCACGCAGAATACCGGCACTGCGTTTAGCCACTTCGTGCACCATGGCATCGACAAAGTCGTAGCTGTAATTGATGTTGATTTCATGCATACGCGGAATGCGGATCACCACCACCCCCACTAATGCACGCGACTTGGTATTCGCCAATGCCACGCCAAGTCGGTCGAGAAAACGCTTGCGGCGCGGAACGCCAAGATTTTCAGCGTTCACAGCAATTTGGAGATGCTGCGCAGGATCTCCGGAGTTATGTGGCTTTGCGCCATATAAAACTGGCGTGGGTCGATGCCATACCGCTCGGGCTCGACGCTGCGCTTGATGGTTACCGCGGGAAGTTCGTGGTCCCCATTCTTGTTCTGGGTGGCCAGATCGAGTTCCGCGAAATCATCCAACGGTTGCTTGTCAACGCCAAGAATCAACATCAATCTAGGGAAAAGCCGGCGTACACGATTTTGGCCAACGACGACTCCCACCTGACCGGTATTTAGTTCCACCAATGTCCCGGTCGGATAGATACCAAGACATTGGATGAATTGCTCGACCAATTCGCGCTGAAACGCCTTGCCGCTGGCGTCGTAGAGTTTGCGCATGGCATCGTGTGGCGAGATAGCCGCGGCATAGGCTTTGTCGCTGGTAATCGCATCAAAAAAGTCCGCGATCGATACCATACGCGCGAAGGGCGGAATGACGCGCCCCTGCAAGCCGCGCGGATATCCGCCGCCGTTGAATTGCTCGTGATGCGCGCCCACGATTTCGAACACTTTCTTGCTGATGTCCGGCACCTTCTGCAGAAGTGCCACGCTGTGGTCGACATGCGTTTTGACTAGTTCTTTTTCTTTGTCGGTGAGCGCGGTGGATTTCGATATCAATTCCGGCGGCAGTTTTAGCTTACCAATGTCGATTAGCATTGCGCCAAGTCCGATATCGGCGAGCTCGGCGCGCGAAAATCCGAGATGCCGGCCAAACGCGATGGCTAAAGCGCTGGTATCCAATAGGTGGTAATACGTGTAGCTGTCGCGATTTTTAACCAGTCGCAGCCACATACAAGCATCTGGATTTCGAATCACGCTATCGGTAATGCTTCCAACTGCATCTTTCAGTCCAACGAGCGCAATCTTACGGCCACGTTGGATATCATCCACAACCTCGTCGAGTGCGTCGCAAATCTTACGCCGCGCAAGCTGGGCGGTTTCCATCTCGTCTTCAACGCTAACGCTATCCAGATGATCGACTGGTTTGGTTGGCACAAAATCAAACACTCGCGCTTCACGGTCGGCTTTGGTGACTCGTTCTTTCCAGTCGACATCTGGCGCATCTTCGACATCGGACGGCCGTCCGCCCTTGTCCGTTCGGACCCACACCGAACTACAGTGTTTGCGCAGGATCGCGATTTCATCGGGATCGTTAACCCAAAAACCTTCAATCCGAAACGGTGTTCCAAGCCACGGGCGGTCGAGTTTGGCGACGAACATGCCAAGCTTCACGTTCTGGATCGAGATCTTTATATCCATGTGTGATCGAACCTGTTGAAATCCGGAAGTTTCCTAAAGATCATCGGATCTGTCTTATCTCGAGGATTCATGGAGTTTTGCAGCGTGTGACGCGAGCGAATCGCTACCTTAGCGACTGTGGCCGGGAAAAATTCAATGGCGCATGGAATCGGCTGAATCACAGCGCGCGCAGCGTAGGATTTGTCCTCGGTATCGGCAGCCTAGCGTCGGAGTGACCGGGCTGGCGCGGGCTCGGAGCTCGCTATCCTGGCCTAAATGGATACGATCAACCCCGCGCCATTCCATGCCACTACTTTGCATTCATAATCGATAAGGATATTCTCGCGTGCTCAATCGACCCCCACGTATTCTGCTGACTAACGACGATAGCCACGACTCACCGCTGTTTCATTTCGCCATCGATGCGCTGCGCAAGCTAGGCGAATTGCATGTGGCGGTGCCGGCCACCGAACAGAGTTGGAAAGGCAAGTCGATGACTCGCCACGGTCCGCTCTACGCGGAGCGAATCGCGATTCACGACTTTCCGGCGTGGTCAGTGACCGGAACCCCGGCTGATTGTGTGAATCTCGCGCTCTATAACCTGCTCGATACGCCGCCGGACATCGTGGTCTCGGGGATCAATATCGGCAAGAACGTGGGCCTGGGGTTCGTGTTTGCGTCGGGCACGGTGGGCGCCTGCTTGGAGGCGAATATCGCGGGCTTACCGGCGCTCGCGTTGTCGCAAGAGCTGACGCGCGAGGACTTCATTTACTGGGACCAACATCGCGCTTTTCGGCCCGAGATCGCAGCCGCGTTGCAAAAGTCGATCGCCGTGCTGGTACCGCGGGTGTGGGATGCCTTGATTGGAGATCATTTCACCGAGAAAACCACTTGGAACGTCAATTTCCCAATTGCGTCGGAAACCATTCCGGATCTGCGCCGCACTCGCTTAGGCTACACGACGTATCGCGATTGCTTCCGTCAACGCGGCGATCAGTATCTCTTCGGTTTAACGACCGCGAATATCGATCCTGCGACCGATACCGACGACACCACGCTCAAGGCTGGCCACGTCAGCGTGACCTTGCTCGACATTCGAACGTTTGGCCAGGGGCTGTAACGGCATACTTTTATGCGATCATTCCACTTTCACTAACTACGGAGCGTCACTCATGGATATCGGCGTCATCATGTTTCCGACCGACAAGGCCATTCAACCCATGGAACTCGCGCGCGCCTGCGAAGAGCGTGGTTTCGAATCGCTATGGTTCCCAGAACACAGTCATATTCCGAGCAGTCGCGAGACCCCGTGGGGTGGACGTCCGGAGCTCGGGCCGCTGCCCGAGGAATACTGGCGGACGCACGACCAATTCGTCGCCTTCGCCGCGTGCGCGGCGGTCACCAAGAAACTGCGTCTCGGTACCGGCATCACGCTGGTCGCACAGCGTGACCCGGTGTGGCTCGCGAAGGAAGTCGCGAGTTTGGACATGATCTCCGGCGGACGCTTCGAATTCGGCATCGGCTACGGCTGGAACGTCGAAGAAATGCGCAACCACGGCCTCGATTTCAAGCTACGCCGCGAAATCCTGCGCGAGAAGATGTTGCTGATCAAGGAATTGTGGACCAAGGAAGAAGCGAGCTTCAATGGCAAGCATGTGAAATTCGAGAAGAGCTGGGCCTGGCCGAAGCCAACTCAGAAGCCACACCCGCCGATCCTGATGGGCGGCGCCGCCGGCCCCAAGACGGCCGAGCATGTGGCGGAGTTCTGCGATGGCTGGATGCCGATCGGCGGGCTCTACGATTTCGACAATGGATTGAAGCAAATCCACGATGCCTGCCGCAAACGCGGCCGTGATCCGAAATCGGTTAGTCTCGGGGTATTCTTCGCAGCACCGCCGGAGGGCGACGCGATGAAAGGGCTGGCGGAGAAAGGCGTGACTCGCGTGATTCTGCCACTGCCACCGGCGCCCGCGAGCACCGTGCTGCCCATTCTGGATAAGTTCACGAAATTTATTTGATTAGCGCGCCGGCGGCGGCTAGCCC
>JAYUEZ010000300.1:0-4925 GCA_043738965.1 Gammaproteobacteria bacterium | reverse complement strand
CGAGCGAACCAGTCACTGATGGACATCGTATTTCTACATGGGCTGCGCATGGACACGGTAATCGGCATTTGGGATTGGGAGCGTCGGTTGAAGCAGACGCTGATTCTCGATCTCGATCTAGGCACCGATCACACACGCGCTGCGGCGAGCGATTCGATCGACGACACCATCGACTACAAAGCCGTGACGAAGCGGCTGTTGAAACTCGGCGACGAGCACGCCTTTCTATTGGTCGAAGCCTTGGCCGAGGCCATTGCGCAGATTTTACTTGGCGAATTCAACGTGCAATGGGTGCGGGTCAAGCTCAATAAACGCGGTGCCGTGCGCCAGGTGCGCGATGTCGGCGTGATTATCGAACGCAACCAGGCAGGCGGTGCAGCCGCGTGATCGCGTGTCGCGCCTATGTTGGGATTGGCAGCAATGTGGATCGCATCAAGAATTTGCAAGCCGGCGTGCGAGCGCTCCGCGCGCAGTTTCTAACGCTGATCATTTCCAATATCTACGCCAATTCGGCGGTGGGATTTGTCGGTGACGATTTTTATAATCTGGTCGTCGGGTTCGATACCGAATTATCGCCCTACGCATTGAGTGATTCGCTGCACCAGATCGAGGCCGCGCATGGCCGCCGTCGTGGCGAAGCGAAATTTGCGCCGCGGACGCTCGATCTCGATTTGTTGTTATATGGCGACTTGGTACTGAACTCTCCAGGATTGATCTTGCCGCGCGCGGATGTTCTCGATTACGGCTTTGTCTTGCTCCCACTAGCGGAGATCGCGGGTGGCGCGCGGCATCCGGTACTAAACGTCACCTACGCCGAGCTGTGGCAACGGCATTTGCGTGCCGGCAAGCCTAGCGACCTTACCCGTGTGACTGATTTTCTCGAAGAAACCAAGTAAAGGTGGATTTCGAATGCGCAAAATGAGCGAATTGGGGTGGTCGGCACTAGTGCTTAGCGTGTTCGTGTCAGGCTGCAGCGGCATCTTCTCGCCCCGCGAACAGCAGCGCGAAAAAGCCTTGTTCGAAGCAACCGAGACCTATGAAAAACTGATGCGCTGGGGCTACTTCGAGCAAGCAACGCAATACCTGCGCGCCAAAGAAGGTGAGATCGCATCACCGGATATTAAAAAGATGGCGCAATTCAAAGTCACTGGTTATCACACAGGCGAACAACTAGTGAGTTCGGCCGGCGATGAGGCGCGGGTCTTGGCGCAGATCGACTACTACGACATTGACACCGGCGTGGTGAATACGGCGCGTGACGAACAGTATTGGTGGTTCGATGCGGAGAAGCGACGTTGGTATCTAGGTTCACCGATGCCGAGCTTCGTCGCGCATCGACGCTAAGCCACTCACCACCGCGATCAATCGAAGATACTGCGTCCGCCATCCACCGCGAGCACCTGGCCGGTGACATATTCCGCATCGACCAAATAGCGCACCGCCGTCGCGATATCGAGTGCCTCACCGGCGCGGGCAAGCGGCGTCCGCGCGAGAATTGCCGCTTGTTCAGTAGTACTTGCATCGGCGCTCCATAGAATCGCGCCGGGCGCTACCGCATTGACTCGGATCTCTGGTGCTAAATCGCGCGCCAAGGCGCGAGTCAGACCCACCAAACCCGCTTTAGAGATGCAATAGATCGCATAATTGGGTCGTGGTCGGTCGGCATAGACATCGGTGAGATTGATAATGCAGCCGCGCTGAGCCTTGAGGCTCGGTACGGCGAGTTCGCTGAGCAGATACGGCGCCCTTAAGTTGGTGCCGAGAATTTCATCCCAATCGGCGGACGAGTTCGCACCGATTGGCGTGGCGCGAAAAACCGAGGCATTGTTGACCAACACGTCGAGTCGACCAAAGGTCTGAGTCACAGCCTCTAACAAGGTGCGCAACGCCGCGTTGTCACTGAGATCCGCGGCAAAGGCGGCGGCACTTGCCGGGCGCGCGGCGTTTAATTGTTCAACCAAGGCATGCGCCGCGGTCGAGGAACGATTGAAGTGCACGGCAACACGCAAGCCGTGCGCGTGAAGCGTGGTTGCAATCCGCGCGCCGAGCCGGCGCCCCGCGCCCGTTATTAATGCTACTTTCGAATCGATGACCGACACGCGCGTAAGGTTGAAGTTAGTGTGACGCCAACGAGATTACCCGATCCGAGTGCAGATGAAATAGCGCTTTCGAAGGTGCTGGTCGCGACCATCTTGGACGAGCTCCGCACACGAGATGGCTTCATGCCCTTCGAGCGCTATATGGAACTCGCGTTGTACGCGCCAGGCTTGGGCTACTACGTCGCAGGCGCGCGGAAGTTCGGCCGCGCCGGCGATTTTGTCACCGCGCCTGAACTTTCACCTTTGTTTGGCGCGTGCCTCGCTTCCCAATGCGCGGCAACGCTAAAGACACTCGGCGGCGGTCACATCATCGAATTTGGCGGTGGCAGCGGACGCCTGGCGGCAAGTATTCTGCGCACGTTGACGACGCTTGATGCACTGCCTGAGTCATATTTGATTATTGAACTCAGTCCTGAGTTACGTCGGCGGCAACAGGTGTATTTGATGACCGAGATCCCGGAGCTGGTGTCGCGCGTGGCGTGGTTGAATGGTCCGCCGGCGGCACCGCTTGCTGGGATAGTCATCGCCAACGAGATTATCGATGCGTTGCCGGTCACGTTGTTTCGCACCGCGCGAGAAGGTACTACCGAGCGCGGCGTTGGCGTTGATGCGAATGGCGTGCTGACATTACGGGGGCGTCCCGCGTCACGCGAACTGGAGGCGAACGTTGCAGCAAGACGGCACGCCGCGCCCGCGCCGTGGCCAGAATCCTACTGCTCCGAAATTAATCATCGACAACGCTGGTGGCTCGCCGATCTCGAGCATTTTTTAGCGCGCGGCGTGGTGGTGCTCGCCGATTACGGCTACCCCGCCAGCGAGTATTACCATCCCGATCGGAGTGAAGGCACCCTACAGTGTTATTTCCGTCATCATGTCCATAGCGAGCCGCTGTGGTATCCCGGTCTGCAAGACATCACCGCCGCCGTCGATTTTACGGCGCTTGCCGACGCGGCGGTTGACGCGCACTTCCAAGTTGAAGGCTTCGCCGAGCAAGCGGCGTATCTGTTGAGTTTAGGCATCACTGAACGATTGGCCGCGCAGAGTGGCGGATCGGATCTTCAGCGTTATCAAATGACACAATCCGTGAAAACGTTATTGTTACCGCACGCGATGGGGACTCGAGCGAAATTTTTGGTGCTAAGCCGCGACTATGTAGGGCCGATTTTAGGCTTCACCGTTCGTAACGATCTTTATCGGTTATAAACGAGCCAAAATCCGCATCACTGTCACGCCGCTTGGCGTTTATCCAGGTAGTGCTTCAGTTCATTACTCCCGCCTACATACTCGCCATTAATGAAGATCTGCGGCACCGTCCCGTGACCTGCCAGCGCGCCCACGACGCGGCTCCTGATCTGATTCGCGAGCGGCACTTCGACGTACGCAATCCCGGCCTTCTTTAAGTCCGTTTTCGCTTCGGCGCAAAACTGGCAGCCTTCACGCGTGAAAACTACCACCTGGTCAGGCTTTTTGGCGCGCGGATTGAGGTAGTTCAGCATCGTATCAGCGTCGGAGACTTCGAACGGATCGCCTGGTTTGTTCGGTTCAATGAACATCTTTTCGACCACTCCATCGCGAACCACCATCGAATAGCGCCAAGAGCGCTTACCGAAGCCAAGGTCGCGCTTGTCGACCAACTGACCCATGCCTTCGGTGAACTCGCCATTGCCGTCGGGAATCAATACCACGTTCTCGGCT
Organism: Gammaproteobacteria bacterium; assembly: GCA_043738965.1. Lineage (GTDB taxonomy): Bacteria > Pseudomonadota > Gammaproteobacteria > CAIKBL01. The sequence goes on along the minus strand of JAYUEZ010000300.1, from coordinate 1,131 downwards.
TCTTGATTCGCGCCCCATTCCTGCATGACGAAGGCATCGTTGACCGATACGCACAGAATCGAATCGACGCCGTTGGCCCGAAAGGTTTCCGCCAACTCGTTGTAACGCGGCAAATGGGTTGAAGAACAGGTCGGCGTGAAGGCGCCCGGAAGCGAGAACACCACCACGGTCTTGCCGTTGAAGAGCTGCTCCGTCGTCACTGATTTCCATTCATGGTTCTCGCGAATGCGAAACGTAACGCTGGGCACGCGCTGGCCTTCGTGCGTGTTGGACATGACTGAATCCTCGATAATGAAGTGATTTGACGGAGCACAGCGTAGAGGCGTCGCGCGAGGTCGGCCAATTCTTTGTTAATATCGTCGCAATAGACTTTGGCTATGACGAGGTAGAGACCGTGACGCTGCAGGAATTACGCTACGCGGTGGCAGTGGCGCACGAGGGCCATTTTGGGCGGGCGGCCAAGAAATGTTTCGTCAGTCAACCGAGCTTGAGTGTTGCCATCAAACATTTAGAAGATGAACTTGGGATTCGCTTGTTCGAGCGCACGAAAGCGGATGTGGTAGTTACCGACATTGGCCGCCAGGTGATCGCGCAGGCCGAGCGCACGCTCGACGAAGCGACCAAGGTCAGGCAGCTCGCCGCAGCCGGCAAGGATCAGCTGTGCGGCGTTTTGAAGCTTGGAGTCATTCACACCATTGCGCCGTATTTGTTGCCCGCGCTGGTGGGCGCATTGCGGGTGCAGGCGCGCGCGATGCCGCTCGATATTGAAGAGAACATGACCGAGCGGCTTGATCGGATGTTGCGCGAAGGCGTGATCGATGTCGCGATACTGGCCTTGCCATATGAAGCGCCGGGGATCGAAACCGTGCCGGTCTACGACGAAGACTTCATGGTGGTAGTACCGGCCAACCATCCGTGGGCGCGGCGGCGTGCCATCGCGGCGGCCGAGCTCAATGACGAAAACCTATTGTTACTGAGTGTCGGACATTGTTTTCGCGATCAAGTGGTCGCGGCGTGCGCGCGCTTTACGCGTCCGAGCGATGACGGCAAACAAGGCAATTCGTTGGAAACCCTGCGGAGCATGGTGGCCTCGGGCCTGGGCATTACGGTCCTGCCAGCGAGTGCGCTCAC
>JAYUEZ010000299.1:0-13083 GCA_043738965.1 Gammaproteobacteria bacterium | reverse complement strand
ATTCGGACTTTATCGCGTCAGTCAAAAACGGTCAGGTCGCTAAGGCAACCTTGGACGGACCGACTGTCGAAGTGGAGCTGCACGACGGCTCCAAGGTCTTCACTTACAGCCCGGAATCCGATAATGGTCCGATGATCGGATTATTGCTCGATCACAATGTGCGCATTGAAGCCCAGCCGCCCGATCGGCAGAGCATCTTGATGCAAATCTTCATTTCCTGGTTCCCGTTCCTATTGTTGATCGCGGTGTGGATCTATCTGATGCGCCAAATGCAGGGCGGCGGCAGTGGCCGCGGCGCCTTGTCGTTCGGTAAGAGCCGGGCGCGAATGCTGAGCGATGATCAGGTCCGCATTACTTTCAATGATGTGGCTGGCGTTGACGAAGCCAAGGAAGAGGTCAAGGAATTGGTCGATTTCCTACGCGACCCCGGCAAATTCCAAAAACTAGGTGGCAAGATCCCGCGCGGCGTCCTCATGGTCGGGCCGCCAGGCACCGGCAAGACGCTGCTTGCCAAGGCCATTGCCGGTGAAGCCAAGGTTCCGTTCTTCACCATTTCAGGCTCCGATTTCGTCGAGATGTTCGTCGGCGTTGGCGCGTCGCGCGTCCGCGATATGTTCGAACAAGCGAAAAAGCACGCGCCGTGCATCATTTTTATCGACGAAATCGACGCGGTCGGGCGGCATCGCGGTGCCGGGCTCGGCGGCGGCCACGATGAGCGCGAACAGACATTAAACCAGCTGTTGGTTGAGATGGATGGTTTCGAAGGTAACGAAGGCGTCATCGTTATCGCCGCGACCAATCGTCCTGATGTCCTCGACCCCGCCTTGTTGCGGCCAGGACGTTTTGATCGCCAAGTCGTGGTGCCGCTGCCCGATGTGCGAGGTCGCGAGCACATATTGAAAGTCCATATGCGCAAAGTGCCGATTGCGGACGACGTTAAGCCGAGCATCTTGGCGCGCGGGACGCCGGGTTTTTCCGGTGCTGATTTGGCGAATCTAGTCAACGAAGCAGCGTTGTTCGCGGCGCGCGGGAACAAACGTCTGGTCGACATGCACGAATTCGAGAAGGCCAAGGACAAAATCATGATGGGTGCCGAGCGGCGCTCGATGGTAATGAGCGAGGCCGAAAAGCGCCTCACGGCCTATCACGAAGCTGGACACGCCATCGTCGGTCGGAGCCTGCCGTCACACGATCCGGTCTACAAGGTCTCAATTATTCCGCGCGGCCGGGCGCTCGGGGTAACAATGTTCTTGCCGGAGGAAGATCGACTGAGCTACACCAAGGAACGCCTCGAGAGTTCGATCGCGAGCCTCTTTGGTGGCCGGTTGGCCGAAGAAATCGTTTTTGGTCGCGATTCGGTAACGACCGGTGCATCGAATGACATCGAACGGGTGACCGATATCGCCCGCAACATGGTCACGCGCTGGGGCTTATCCGAACGCTTGGGTCCGATGACGTATAGCGACGACGAAGGCGAGGTGTTCCTCGGTCATTCGATCACGCAACACAAAATGGTGTCCGACGGGACCGCGCACATTATTGATGAAGAAGTGCGGAAGATTGTTGACCGTAATTACGCGCGGGCGCGCCAAATCCTTGAAAACAATTTAGTGAAATTGCACGCGATGTCCGAGGCGTTGATCAAATATGAGACGCTTGATAGCGAGCAGATCGATGACATCATGGCTGGCAAAGTGGTCCGCGCGCCGAAGAACTGGGATGACGAGGATCATGGTGGAACTGCGGGCGCGACGCCGATCGCAACCACCCACGGGTCGTCAGGTCCTGATGCGGCTTTAGGTGACCCCGCGCCAAGCCAACATTGACGCGAGTGAGGGACGCACCTACGCGGCTATTCCGCGTGGCGGCGGGCTGAGAAAAATGACGATTGCGCCTGCGACCGCTATAGATTGAATGGATTCGGCCGTTAGGTTCGCATGGTCCTAATGGGCCACCTTAGAAACTCGAAGTGAGGGGCGCCATGCCAAAATCTGTACGCAATTATTTCGGGACCGACGGCATTCGCGGTCGCGTCGGACAATCTCCTATCACCCCAGATTTTGTCATGAAATTGGGCTGGGCCGCCGGTCGCGTGCTCGCGCGCGACACGGCCGGACGGCCAAAAGTACTCATCGGCAAAGACACCCGCGTTTCAGGTTATATGTTCGAGTCGGCACTAGAGGCTGGCCTCTCGGCGGCCGGTGTCGATATTCATTTGCTCGGCCCGATGCCGACCCCCGGTATCGCATATTTAACGCGCACATTCCACGCCCAAGCCGGCATTGTCATCAGCGCCTCGCATAACGGATTCGAAGACAACGGCATCAAATTTTTCTCCGCCGCCGGTCACAAACTGGCCGATGAAGTAGAGTGTGAAATTGAAGCGGAGTTGGACAAGCCGTTTGAGACCGCGGCGTCGCGTGCCCTCGGTAAGGCGCACCGCGTGACCGATGCGGCAGGACGGTATATTGAGTTCTGCAAGAGCACCTTAGGGTCTGGACTAGATCTGCAGGGCCTTAAGATCGTCGTCGATTGTGCGCATGGCGCAACCTACCATGTGGCTCCGGCGGTCCTTGAGGAACTCGGCGCGAAAGTCATCGCGATGGGCAATAAGCCTGATGGCTTTAATATTAATCACGAAGTCGGCGCCACTGCGCCGGACGCCTTATGCAGGGCGGTTGTCGCGGAAAGCGCCGACGTTGGGATAGCGCTCGATGGTGACGGCGATCGCCTGATCATGGTCGATGCCGCCGGCGACGTGCTCGACGGCGACGAGCTCACGTTCATCATCGCCCGCCATCGTCAGAAACTCGGCCGCTTGCGTGGCGCCGTGGTCGGCACGCAAATGAGCAATCTTGGACTTGAGCTCGCGCTCCAGACCTTGGGTTTGGAACTAAAGCGGGCGAAGGTGGGCGATCGCCACATCATGGAAATGCTCACTCAGAATGGGTGGACGGTGGGTGGTGAATCTTCTGGTCATATTATCTGCCTCGATTTGACGACGACCGGTGATGGGATCGTTTCCGCGCTACAAGTGTTGGAATCGATGCTTGCCGCCGAGCAGCCGTTGGCGGTGCTCAAGCGTGGCATGAACAAATTCCCGCAGACGCTCGTCAATGTGCAGATTTCCTCGCGTCAGGATGTGCTGAAAATTCCACTGGTCAAACAAGCGTTGAATGATGCTGAACAACGCCTGGGTACGCGCGGCCGAATACTGCTACGGCCATCGGGTACCGAGCCCGTCATTCGCGTGATGGCGGAAGGCCAAGACGCCCAGTTGGTCGACGAAGTAGTGCAGGTGTTAGCCGCGGCGGTTAAGCGCGCCGTTGGTGAAAATTCGCAGTCCTGTGCCGCGTAGCGAAGAGGGTTCTGGCGCTGTTTAAATATCGCGCAACAGTTCATTGATCCCGACTTTCTCGCGCGTCTTCGCATCCACCTTTTTCACGATTACCGCACAATATAAGCTATGCGTGCCATCGGCCGCCGGCAAATTACCGGAGACCACCACCGAGCCCGGTGGGATCACCCCGGTTGAGACCTGGCCAGTGGCGCGGTCGTATATTTTGGTGCTTTGCCCAAGATAGACGCCCATCGAAATCACCGAGCCTTCGCCGACGATAACGCCTTCGACCACTTCGGAGCGGGCGCCGATAAAGCAATTGTCTTCGATGATCGTCGGCGCCGCTTGCAACGGCTCGAGTACTCCGCCGATGCCGACCCCGCCGGACAGATGCACGTTCTTGCCGATTTGGGCACACGAGCCAACCGTCGCCCAGGTATCTACCATGGTGCCTGAGTCAACATAAGCGCCGATATTGACGTAGCTTGGCATCAGCACCACGCCGGAGCCGATGTAAGTTCCGCGGCGCACCGTCGCCGGCGGCACCACGCGTGCGCCGATTCGTCGAAATTCCTCTGCCGTTAGGCCGTCGAACTTCAGTGCGACCTTGTCATAGAAATTCGTGTAGCCGCCAGCAATGACCTGATTGTCATTCAAGCGAAAGGACAACAACACGGCTTTCTTGGCCCATTCATTGACCACCCATGTCCCCGATTTTTTCTCGGCGACCCGCAGCGCGCCGCTTTCGAGCAGACCCAAGCACTCATCAACCGCCGCGCGAATGGCGGGTTCTGCGCTACTTGGATTCAAATCGGCGCGGCGATCGAAGGCCGCATTAATCACCGTCGCTATGCCTTGCATGGGTTGTCCTTCGTCATAAATCTCTAAGCACTTGGCGGATACGGCGCGCAGCTTCAGTGCAACTCGCTTCATCGGCGACCAGCGCGATACGCAACCGCCCTTGGCCGGGATTGTAGCCGTCGACCGCGCGCGCGAGGAATTGGCCGGGCAGCGTGGTTACATTAGCCTGTTCAATGAGCGCGCGGCACACCGTGAGATCATCCATCGGCAGTGGTGGCCATAGATAAAAACCGCCGGCCGGAATCGGTGCGTTCAAGGTATCCGCGAGGATGTCGGTCACCGCGCGAAATTTCGCGCGATAAAGCCGCCGATTTTCACGCACGTGGGCTTCGTCGCGCCACGCCGCGACACTCGCCGCTTGCACATGGAACGGCATCGCCGAGCCATGGTAAGTGCGGTAGCGCAAGAACACCTCGATGAGTGCCGGGTCGCCAGCCACGAATCCGGAACGCAGGCCAGGCGCATTGGAGCGTTTCGATAGACTATGCATCACCAAGCAGCGCCGAAAATCGGCGGAGCCGCCATTCCAAGCAGCTTGTAGCAAGCCGGGCGGTGGATCATCTTCGGCGGTGTAGAGTTCGGAATAGCATTCGTCGGCGATGACTACGAAATCGTGGCGATCGGCGAGCTCAATGAGCTTGGTGAGTTCGGCCGCTGGCAACACCGCACCTGACGGATTCGCTGGCGAGCAGACATAAACGAACGCGCAACGTTTCCAGACCGTCACCGGCACCGCGCTGAAGTCGGGTAGAAATCCGCGCTCGGCGGGACACGGCATGAAGTATGGGCGGGTGCCGGCAAGTAATGCCGCGCCCTCGTAGATTTGATAAAACGGATTGGGCATGGCGATGCAGGAATCGGCGTCGCGTTTGGCAAAACACTGGGCCGCCGCGAACAAGGCCTCGCGCGTGCCATTGACGGGCAACACCATGCGCGTCGGATCAATCGCGGTGGTGGGCAGCTTGAAACGCGCGCTGAGCCAGGCCGCGATGGTTGCTCGCAATTCGTCGCCACCCTTGGTCGCAGGATATTTAGCGGTGGTCGCGAGGTTCGCGATCAAGGCGTCGTGGATAAACGGTGGCGTCGAATGTTGCGGCTCGCCGATCGACATATTGATCGGACTCAATTCGGGATTGGGCTCGAGGTCGGCGCGCAGCGCAGCCAGGCGTTCAAAGGGATACGGTTCGAGTAGTCTCAATCCAGGGTTCATGGCATCGCGGCTGAGGGTTAGGCGCGACGTAGTATAGAGAAAGCGCGCGTCCCCGGCATCGGTATCGCCGGAGGTTGAGTTTACGGTATCCTTTGCGCCCTTTTTTTGGCCGAATTCGCATGGCGCAGAAAATTTTAGTCATCGCCGGCGATGGTATCGGGCCGGAAATCGTGGGCGTCGCGACCGACGTATTGTTAGCACTTCGCGAGCGCTTTGGTCTCGACGTCGAATTAGAGCCGGCGTTGATGGGTGGCGCCGCCATCGATGCGCACGGTGAGCCGTTACCAGATTCGACGCTGGCGCTAGCGCGCGCCGCGGACGCCATCCTGCTCGGTGCGGTCGGCGGACCTAAGTGGGACAAGATCGACCGCGCGCTGCGTCCTGAACGCGGTCTTCTGCGCCTGCGATCGAGCCTCGATCTATTCTGCAATTTGCGACCCGCGGTGCTCTATCCCGCTTTGGCGCAAGCCTCGTCGTTGAAGGCTGAAGTTGTCGCCGATCTTGATTTGATGATCGTGCGCGAACTAACCGGTGATATTTATTTTGGGCAACCACGCGGCATCGAGACCAATGCGCAGGGCGAACGGGTGGGTCGCAACACCATGATTTATGCCGAAACCGAAATTCGCCGGATTGCGCATAGCGCGTTTGGCATCGCGGAAAAACGTCAGTGCCGCTTGTGTTCGATCGATAAAGCCAATGTATTGGAAACTACAGAACTGTGGCGCGAAGTGGTCACCGAAGTTGCCCGCGAGTATCCGCGGGTCAGCGTCACGCATATGTATGTTGATAATGCCGCCATGCAATTGGTTCGCGCGCCGAAGCAGTTCGATGTGATCGTGACGGGCAATCTGTTTGGCGACATCCTATCGGATCTCGCCTCGATGCTGACCGGTTCGATTGGCATGCTTCCTTCGGCGTCATTGGATGCCAACAGCAAGGGCATGTTCGAGCCGATTCACGGATCGGCGCCGGATATCGCGGGCCGTGATCTCGCGAATCCGCTGGCGACGATTTTGTCGGTCGCGATGCTGCTCCGCTATTCGCTAAATCAAGCGGCGCAGGCCGAACGCGTCGAGCGCGCCGTGGCGAGCGTGCTGCAGGCGGGTTTGCGTACCGCGGACCTCGCCACACCAGGCACCACGGCCATTGGCACTCGACAAATGGGGCGTGAAGTCCTGAATGCGTTGCGCTAGGGCGCAATCAATTTACTACGAGTTTATTCATGGGCAAAAAATTTAATGTCGCGGTAGTCGGCGCCACGGGCGCCGTGGGCGAGGCAATGTTGTCGATCCTGGCCGAACGAAAATTCCCATTCGGCGAGGTCTACGCAGTCGCGAGCGCGCGCTCTGCGGGCAACCGTATCCCATTCAACGGCACGTATCTAAAAGTGCACGATCTCGATACGTTTGATTTCAGCACCGTGCAAATTGGCCTGTTTTCGCCGGGCGCCGCAGTGTCCAAGATTTATGCGCCGAAGGCCGCGACGGCGGGCTGCGTGGTCATCGATAACACGTCGCAATTCCGTTACGACGACGATATCCCGTTGGTGGTTCCCGAGGTCAATCCAGCCGCTGTCGCGAGCTTTACCAATCGCGGCATCATCGCCAACCCAAATTGTTCAACCATTCAATTGTTGGTCGCGCTAAAGCCCATCTACGATGCGGTCGGTATCGAACGGATCAATGTGTGTACCTATCAAGCGGTGTCGGGGACGGGTAAGGAGGCGATTGAAGAACTCGCTGCGCAGACTGCGGCGCTGTTGAATGCAAGCCCGATTGCAGCCAAGGTCTATCCGAAGCAAATTGCCTTCAATTGCTTGCCGCAAATTGATGCGTTTCAAGACAATGGCTACACCAAAGAAGAAATGAAGATAGTGTGGGAGACGCGGAAAATCATGGGCGACCCGGATATTTTGGTCAATCCGACCGCCGTTCGAGTGCCGGTTTTCTTTGGCCATTCAGAAGCAGTCCATATCGAAACCCGCCATAAGCTGACGGCGGAGGCGGCGCGGACTTTGCTTTCTAAGGCGCCAGGAATCAAGGTTATCGACGACCGGCGCGACGGGAGTTACCCCACGGCGGTCACCGACGCGGCGCACGCCGACGCGGTCTTCGTGGGGCGAATTCGCGAGGATATTTCGCATCCGCGCGGATTGAATTTATGGGTGGTCGCCGACAACGTTCGAAAGGGCGCCGCGCTCAACAGCATCCAGATCGCGGAAATATTGGTGAAAAGCTATTTATAAGCTATAGTTAACAAGCATTCATAAAGTTTGTTCGTAGGTTATATGGAAGCTCGGCATCGCAGGCCAGTGCCGGCCATGAGCAGCGCATTGAATGGCCCAGTGATTAGCAAACAAAACACTTTCGACTAAGGAAGCGCAGCATGCTACGGAAGAGAGCCGTTGCCGTTGCCCTGACGGCCCTGCTAAGTCCGACGGTGTTCGGGCTTGGCCTAGGTACGCTAACGACTAAATCGGCCCTCAATGAGCCGTTCAATGCGCGTATCGAAATTCTCGGCGCTACCGCCCAAGATTTTGATGCGTTGCAGGTCAAACTAGCGGATACCGCGCAATTTGAACGCGCGCATGTCAGTCGTGACGCAGTCCTACTCGGTCTGAAATTCGAGGCAGTAAGCTCGGATACCGGGCCGGATTTTGTCCGCATCACCACCAAAGATCCGGTCCGCGAACCCTTTTTAAATTTCCTATTGGAGTTAAATTGGGCGAATGGCCGCATGATCCGCGAGTACACGGTCCTGCTGGACCCTCCGCTCTACGACAGCAATCGCCATGCCCTAACCGCGCCGCCGATGGCGGCACCACCACCGCCGATGTCGCGAGCGCCAGTCGCGGCCGCGAATACTCAGAATGCAGGGCTACCGGCCGCCGCCAGCCCGGAGTCGACCAAGATCCCTGACGGCGACCTGGGTCCAGTACGAGCGAACGAAACCGCGTGGTCGCTCGCCAACGCGCATCGACCAGACTCAGTATCAGTCCAACAGATGATGTTGGCCTTGCTGCGCACCAATCCGCGGGCCTTCGGGAATAACAACGTTAACGTACTGAAGCGCGGCGCCGTGTTGCACATGCCGTCGAGTGCGGATCTCGCGAGCCTTAGCCAGCACGATGCGATCCAAGAAATCCAGCGCCAGCATCAGTTGTGGCAGGAATATCGCCAAGGAGTGAGCCGCGCGCCGGTAGCTGCGGCTGAATCAGCGCCACAATCGACACCAGGTTCAACTGCGACGCCGGAGCCAGCTACAAAAGAACCCGATTCGCGTCTCGAACTTGCCGCACCCAAAGCTGATGACGGGACGATAAAACCTCCCGCCGCTGGCGCCGCGGCGAGCGCGGGTCACGAACTTGCGACTGAATCTCTCGATACTAAAACACAAGAAAACACTGATCTTCGGGCGAAGCTAACCGAGGCCGATCAAATCATCGATCTCCTGCAACGCCAAGTTAAAGTCAAAGACGATGAACTGGCCGCGTTGCAAGCGCGGCTTGGCACGCCGAGTCCCGGTGCGACTGCAACAACATCCCCGACGCCTGCCATCACAACCGCGACACCGACGCCACCTTCTACGCCGGAATCGCCGCCAGCCGTGGCACCGGCGCCGACTCCAGTCGTCACCGCGGAAGCGCCGCCGGCAAGTGCCGGTGGCCCGCTCGAGGCGATTGGCGGTTTCATTCCCGAGCATATTAGAAACGCGGTACCAGGTGGTTTACTAACCATCCTAGGAATCGCTGGATCCTTGTTGCTCTTACTTGCTATCGGTATTGGCAAAGCACTATTTGGTGGCCGTGGCGATAAACCACTCGGCGGCACAACAACCGCGACCACCCGGATCCCTGTGAGCGTGACCCACGCGCCACCGCCGGTGGCCGATGATCTATTAATGACGCAGGACGACCTGACGATTGCCGACACGCTGGGTGCCACGGTCTCGGGTGTTGATAACGAGAAATTCCAGCGCACGCTTGAAGCCAGCACCGAACAACTACATGCCCGCCCACAGGACGATCCACTCGAAGAGGTTAACGTCTACCTTGCCTACGAGCGCTTCGATCAAGCCGAAGAACTCGTTAAAAAGGCGATTGCCGATCATCCTGGCGAGCAAAAGTACAAGCTTCGACTCCTCGAAATCTACTACTCCGCCAACAACAAGCGATCCTATGAAGCCGCGGCCCGTGAGTTACACGATGCGGTGGGCGACGCTAGCCCGCTGTGGGAAAACGCACTCGCGATGTGGTCGGAAATGTCCCCCGAGCGTGCGCTATTCGCGCCGGGAGCGGTGGTCGAATCGACGTCGGACAGCGGCGCGGCGTCGAAGACCTTTGTCGATATCACCAGCGCTGCGAGTGGCGCGGCGGTGGCGTTGGCCGGCGATTCGCTGTTGGCGTCGACCCAAGTTGGGCTAACCAATGAACCGCGTACCGAGCCCACGCCGAGTTTAGATTTCGATCTCGGCGGTACCGGAAGTCAGTCAGCATCAACTGGCCCGTTGCTCGACGTCACCGCCGGCGAAATAGAGACGGGCGACGACGTCATCGATCTGACCGCGACTTCGGCTGATGCTGACCGTGGCGGAGTGTTCGACTTAACGGCGACCATGGACCGCACGCAAGACGTTGCCGCACACGATGTGTTCGATATCTCCGGTCACGGCAAAACAGCGTCACCTGTCGATACGCTTGATCTCAGTGGCGCAACCAGCCCCCACACACTCGACTTACTTGATGTGACGAAGACCGAGCATGGCACCTTCGACACACCACAAGATCTTCTCGACGTCACAACGCCGCGCCGGAGCATTGAGCGGACTGAGTCGCCGACGGTTAGTGGGCTGTCGGACAATGCGAATGTTGAATTCGATATCAGCGATACCGTGGCGCCGGGGATGCGTCCCATCGACGCGGGTCCGACGCTCACGGCGGCTGATGATGATCTAAGCCTCGATTTCAATATCGATGGTCTCGCGCTTTCGGCCGCACCCGGTGCCGACGCCGATGCTAGTCATGAGATCCCCGAGTACGATCTGACCATCGAGTCCGAGTCGCCCTTAGGTGGAGAACGGGCAGCGCAGGCGGATTTGGGCTTGTCGTTACAAAATCCGGCGTTGGCCAATCTCGATTTCGCCGACGACGCGGCACTGGCCGGCGGATCGGAGTCGGATATCGAATTCGATTTGGCGTTGCAGGACACCACCGATTTCGAAAGCCTAGCGATTGACGATACGTTGGAATTGCCAAAATCGCATGCCGCGCGAAGTGGGATGTTACCGATCGAAGGCGTGAACGAATCCTTGGAAGATCTCACGCGCTCGATGGAAGCGTCGATTGCCGGCCTGGATCTCGACGATGATAAGCACGACGATAGTATTCTGGATCTCGCGCTCGAACCGATGGACAGCGACGGCATCGATCTCGATTTTGGCCTCGACGACGGCAGCGGATTCAACGAGATGGATACCTTGGCGCTCGACCGCACCGAGCTTGGCCTCGGCGAGCGCGGTGGGGTCGAACGGACCGTGGTGATGCCGCGTGATCGCGATCTGGAATACCAGAGTGCGTCTGATGAATCCGATACCAAGCTCAATCTGGCTAAAGCGTATATCGAGCTTGGCGACAATGACGGCGCGCGGACAATTTTGGACGAAGTGGTGGTTGACGGCACCGAGCCGCAGCGTGACGAAGCGCGCAAGTTGCTAACCCAAATTAGCTGAGGTGGCAGCGGTCTGTGCCTTAAGGGCTAGACCGCACTGCGGGGCCTAGGGCGCTCGCGATCGCGAGCCCACTCCAACTCATCAATAACACCGCCGTTATCCGAACGTTTCCGGGTCGGCTCGTGGATGCCGCATGAAGATTGCGCTTGGGATTGAGTACGACGGCAGCGGATTTCACGGCTGGCAGACCCAGTCGGGCGTGCGCTCCGTTCAAGCCTGTGTCGAGGCAGCGCTCTCGCAAGTGGCGGCCAGTCCGATCACGGTGCTGTGTGCTGGACGCACCGATACCGGCGTTCATGCTTACCAACAAGTGGTCCATTTCCAAGCCCAGGTGGAGCGATCACCCCGCGCGTGGACGCTAGGCGCAAACGCCAATTTGCCACCCGATATCAGTGTGCAGTGGGCCCAGTCCGTTCCGGAAGACTTCCACGCCCGCTATTCCGCGACTTCGCGCCGCTATCGCTATATTGTCTGCAATCGCACGACGCGGGCCGCGTTGTGGGCGGACAAGGTGACCTGGGAATGTCAGCCCCTTGCGCTCGCACCGATGGTGGACGCCGCGCACGCGCTGATGGGAGAACACGATTTTTCGAGTTTCCGTGCCGCTGGGTGTCAAGCCAAACACGCAGTGCGCACGGTGCTGAATCTGGCGCTTACTCAGGTCGGGGATTACTTCCAATTCGATATCGAGGCGAACGCCTTCCTGCAGCATATGGTTCGCAACATCGTGGGTACTTTGTTCGAAGTCGGCAGGGGGCATCGTTCGCCAAATTGGGTTGAAGCAGTGCTCAAGTCGCGCGATCGACGGCAGGCGGGCATGACCGCGCCGGCCGCTGGACTGTACTTTCTTGACGCGCGTTATCCCAAGCGATTCGAAATCCCCGAGGCACCGGCGCGGAGCCCGTTCGATGGGTGTTTGCACTAAGCGGCGGAGTTCCGCGCTGTGTCTCAAATCGATCTGAGTTCGCGAGCATCTGCATCTGTACTGCGGCGGACGCGTGGTGGGATAATGCCTCGCTTTCGTTCCCTGGATTTAATGGTTGAGATGAGCTCGTGCCCTCCCGCACACGCATAAAGTTCTGCGGAATCACGCGGCTTATCGATGCCTTGTGCGCAGTCGATCTTGGCGTGCATGCGCTTGGCTTTGTGTTTTATAAAGCGAGTCCACGTTACGTCGCGCCGCGGATGGCGCGCGAGATCGTCCGCGCCTTGCCGCCGTTCGTGAGCACGGTCGGATTGTTTGTGAATGCGCCCAGTGCCGAGCTAATTGAAATTGTCGCTGTCACCGGCATCGATGTCGTGCAGTTTCATGGCAGCGAAACCGCGGCTGAGTGTGCGGTGAGCCCGCGACCATATATAAAAGCAGTCCGGATGGAGCCGGGTTTGGATCTCCCAGCGCTAGCCATTACGTATCGAACCGCGCGCGCGCTGCTTGTCGATACCTACGATCCCGTGCTTCCCGGCGGCACCGGTCGCGCCTTTGATTGGTCGCGAATCCCCGCGACGCGCGATTTTCCGATCATCCTGGCCGGCGGATTATCGGCGATTAATGTCGCTGAAGCGCTTAGCATCGTGCGGCCATATGCCGTCGACGTAAGCGGTGGCATAGAATCGAGCAAGGGAATCAAGGATCCGGCGCGAATGCAGGCGTTTATTACCGAGGTAAAAAACTTTGAACGCGACGCATAATTCGGCACTCCTCGCGGATGGCGGCAATGCATCAACCGAATTACCGGATAGCCGCGGGCATTTCGGACCTTACGGTGGCAAGTTCGTGTCCGAGACATTGATGGGTCCTTTGGCCGCGCTGGAAGCAGCTTACCAACACTACCGTCTCGATCCTGAGTTCCAGGCCGAGCTCGATCATGATCTAACCCATTACGTCGGTCGACCCTCACCACTTTATTTCGCTGAACGCTGGTCGCGCGAACTAGGCGGTGCG